>CAYLJL010000046.1:2170-9308 GCA_964384005.1 uncultured Lachnospiraceae bacterium
TATATGTGAAACAGCGGCGGCGAGTCTTAGTAAAGAAATGGAAATAGGTATCGACGTCCAGTCTGAGTTAAATTCGGCTATGGAAACGGCGGCAGAGATAATAAAAGAAGTTTCTGAAAATGAGAATGTTTCGGCCGAAACGAAAAGAGAACTTGCCAACGCAAGTGAGGAGGCGACGAGAGCTATAGAGGAACTCGGGACGGCGGAAACGGCGGCAAGTGAAGCGATGGACAATTATGACGATGTGATTATTTCAGGAACGACAGATTTAGAAAAGCTTAATGGTGTGGCAAAGACGGTAAGTAAGGCGGCGGAAAAATTATCTGAGGCTAATAAAAAAGCGGGAGAGTCAACAGAAGATTTAGGAAAGGCGAGTAAAGAGGCGGCTGAGGAATTAAAAAAAGATGAACAAGCAACAGAAGACTTAGGAAAGGCAAGTAAAGAGGCAGGAAAAGACGGAAGCGACGCTTTTGAGAAGCTGGCGGCGGCTTTAACAGCGGCCGGGATTACGGCTTTAATAAAAGAGATAGCGGGGGCGGCTTATGAGCTTGCGGACGCTTTTTCTGAGGCTGAAAGTACGGTTGTAAAAGCTACGGGAGCGGCAGGGGAAGCGTTAGACGAATTAAACGCAAGTATGATGGACGCTTACGCCGCCGCTAAATCGGGGAGCGGTCTCGACGATGTGTCAGGGGCGATAGGAGAAATAAATACCCGTATGGGGCTAACGGGCGATAAACTTACAGAGGTAACAGGACAATTTCTTGATTTCTCTAATATCACAGGAACCGACGTTGTGGGTTCTGTTCAAAATGTTACAAAAATTATGAATAAGTGGGGCGTTGAGGGAGAAAATCTTGAAGATGTACTTGACAGGCTTGCTTACGCCGGACAAGCTTCGGGAATATCTGTTGATACTTTGTCAAGTAACCTTATTTCGGGAGCGGCGATATTTCAAGAGGCCGGTTTGTCTTTGGATAACGCTGTTTCAATGCTTGCGGATTTTGAGGTAGCCGGTATAAACGGGACAACGGCTATTACGGCTATGAGACAGGCGGTTAAAAATTTTTCTGATGAGGGACTTAACGCAGCGGAGGCTTTACCATCTATTATAAATGAGATTGCCAATATGGGAGATGAGGCGAAAGCGACAGAACTTGCTATCCAAACTTTTGGAAGTAAGGCGGGTATTGATATGGCTAACGCTATAAAAACGGGTACTATTACGGTTGAATCTTTTACCGGTTCTTTGGACAAGGCAAAGGGAACACTTGATAAAACAGCAGAAAATTCACAAACATTGGGACAGAAATGGCAACAGGCAAGTAATAGTATTAAAGCGGCGTTTACATCGGCGGTACAACCTACGATTGACGGTATTTCAAGCGGTTTCGCCAATATTGTAAAGGGAATAGGCGATTTTTTAAATAAACACCCTATTATAACAAAAGCTATTGCAGCTTTAGGTGCAGGACTTGGAGTTGTTGCGGTTTCGTTTGCGGCTTTATCGGCGGCACTGGCTATATATGACGCGGCTATAGCTATTTCAACGTTGTTTACTGAGACTTTTGGTGTTTCACTTTCGACGGCTATATGGCCTATTACAGCGGTTGCCGCGGCAGTTGCGGCGTTGGTCGCGGTTATTTCATGGTTGTCAGAATTGTTTGAAACAGCTGAGGACGAAATGGAGGGAATGACGGAAACGACGAAGGAACAATATAATGAGTTACAAGAATTGAACGCTGAATATGAAAGGGCTTGTAATGAATTAGGAGAGGACGAGACGGAGACCTTAAGATTAAAGAGCAGAGTTGATGAATTAACAGCTTCTTATGAGGCAAATAAACAAAGCGTTGAGGAACTTGTCACCGAATGCGAGGAAATAAGAAAAAGCAGCAATGAAATTATGACAAGTTACAGTGATAGTACAAAGGAAATAAGGGAACAAGAAATCGGTACATTGTCACTTATTCAGAAACTCGAGGACTTAATAAAAACAAATGATAAAACTGTGGAGAGTGAAGAGCAAATAAAAAATATTATTGCTCAGTTAAATAAAGAGTTTCCTAATCTTTCTTTGAATTATGGAAATTTGACGTCTAATACGGAGGCGTATGTTAAAATATTAAAGGAAGCCTGTGAGGCTAAAGCCAATGAGGAAAGGTTATACAGAAGTCCTTATTAAGGAAAAGGAATTAGAAGAACAGATAAATATATTAACAAAGAATAAACAGCTTGCTGAAGAAAAAATTAATGAGTTGAAGGCCAAAAAAAATGCGCTTGGATATGATAAAGGAGATGGGGAAAAGAGAAGTAAACTTCAAGATGAAATTGACAAAATAGAAGAAGATTTGGAGAAATATACCAAAGAATTAGCATTCACAGAAATGAGTCAAGGCTTTTTATTATTACAGCAAACAAGTATTGAGCTTATGTGGAAAAGTATTGCTGTAGCCGAGGAAAAAGCAGCTAATTCTGCGGAGACAGGTGAGGAAGCGTTAGAAAAGTTAGCGAGTAACACAAAAGAGAAAATGACTGAAATTATAGAAAGTTATCAACAGGCGAAGGAGGCAGCAAGGGAAAGTCTTGACAGTCAGTATGATTTCTATGAGAAAATAGAGTTAAAATCGGGAATATCAACCGCTACAATTATTGAGAATTTAAAACAGCAGGAAGAAGTTTTCAATAGTTACAACGCTAATCTTGACCAACTTAAAGACCTTGGAATTGATACAAGCTTTTTGCAGGAATTAAGTGACGGAAGCGCGCAGAGTATGGGACAGGTAAACGCGTTAATTAAAGAATTAGAAGGTCTTAGCGAGGTTGACGCCGCGCAAAGAATCGCTGAATTAAATCAGGAGTGGAAAAAATACGGCGAGGCCAAGGACTCTGTATCCGAGACAATGGGGCAAATAAATAGTAATTTAGATGAAGAACTCACGAAGATGGAAAAAAGTATGCAGGAAAGCGTTGAAAAAATGAATATGGAGGACGAAGCTAAAGAAGCCGCGAAAAGTATGATAAGCGGATATATTAAGGGAATAAACGATATGCGTGATGAAGCGGTTGACGCCGCAACAATTATCGCGACAGCCACGTCAAACGCGTTAAATCCGCCAAAATTTAATTCGGGTACGGAGATATTAGGTTCAGTATCGTTAGAGCATGACGCTAACGGAACGACCGACTCAGCGGACGTATTTATAGCGGGAGAGGAAGGACCGGAGCTTATAGTGGGAGCGGGGGGAAGCGAGGTATTTCCCGCCGACCATACGGAAAGGATAATAAACGCTATAAACGGTAAACCTTTGCAAACGGAGGTTCCTGAGTATTTTCAGGTGAGCGGTGAGCAAAGAAATTACAATTACAACGAGACAAAATCGGAAAAGAAAATAAGTATTGAGATAAACGGGAGCGGTTCTGTAAATATGGGAGGTTCTGCCGATAAGGAAAGCGCCGTCAATTTCTTATGTGAAAATATTAAACCGGTTTTGATGAATCTTCTTAAAACCGAAATTTATGAGGAAGGAGAGGCTTCTTATGGCTACTAATTATCAGATATGGCTGACATTCAACGGGGAAAAGCAGCAGCTGCTTCTTCCGGTTTTGCCGGAGACGATAAGCTGGAAATGCGGTTCATATAACGAAAGCGTTAAAATAAGCGGGTTGGGAGAGATAACAGTAATGCAGAACCGACCCGCTTATGTATTTTCATTTTCGAGTTTTCTTCCGAGAAGACCTTTCAGGGATATTTCAACGGAAAGTCTCACATATCCTCCCAATATAATTTGTCAACAGATTTTAGCTTGGAAAAACAGCGACAAACCTGTTCACTTTATGGTGGTCGGGGCAAATATAAATATGTTTTGCACAATAGAGGAATTTAATATAAGTGAAAACGGGGGTGATATCGGAACAATATACTACAGTATAAAACTAAAGGAATACAGGGAGATAACGGTAAGACAGATTAAAGTTAAAGATGATAACGCTGTTGTGTCTGATAATAATACAAGAGTTGATAATACTGTGGTTCCAAAAACATATACGGTTGTAAAAGGCGACTGTCTTTGGAATATTGCTAAAAAATATCTTGGAAGCGGTTCAAAATGGCAGGAAATATATAATCTAAACAAAGATAAAATAAAAAACGCCAATTTGATTTATCCGGGGCAGGTTTTACAAATGCCGTCATAAGGAGTCTGATAAAATGGGAAAAATTAATTTTATTGTTATACAAAACGGAGATGTATTTGATGTAAGCGAGCTTGTTATTTCGGCTACGTGGCAGGGAAGAAGAGGGTCGGCGGCGAGAAGTTTAACTGTAAATCTTTTGGATGACTACGGATATGGGCATACACGCTCGTATGTTAAAGTCGAGGAAGGACATCAATGTATTTTCAGTATAGACGGTACGGAGCTTTTCAGAGGTATGATTATGAAGCAGACGTATACAAATAAGAAAACAATGAGTATAACAGCTTATGACAATGGGATTTATTTATCCAATAACAAAGATACTTTTACATATAATAATATAACCGCCACGGAGGTTTTTAAGGATTGCTGCAAAAGGTTCGGAATACCTTATAGCGAGGCTGCTGACACACAGTATAAAATATCAGAACTTACAAAATCAAGCACGACAGCGTGGGACGCTGTTTCGGATGCGTTAAGCCAAACCTATGAGGCGAATGGAATAAGATATTATGTTATGTCTGATAAAGGTAAGCTTAAACTTATACGAAGGAGAGAAAATATTGTACAATGGGTTATTGAAAAGGGACAGAATTTAATAAGTTATTCTTATGGTAACAGTATTGAGAATATAAAGACAAGGATAAAGATTTTAAGTAAGGAGGGGGAGGTTGTATCTCAGAAAATCAATTCTGATATTGAAAAGAAAATAGGTATTTTTCAGGATATAGGAAAGCCGGAGGAAGACGCGAATGAGGCGAAAAGTATTGAACTCGCGGCTAATCTGTTAAAGGAAAAGTGTGAACCTAACAGAAGTTTTACTGTTGAGGCTATGGGAATAGCGGAGGTTTATTCGGGAGTTGGAGTATTTATTATCATAAAGGAAATAGGAATGTCAAGAACATTTTATGTTGAGGAAGATACTCATACATTCAGTGACAACAAACACAGTATGAAGCTTAAATTAAACTTTGCCGCGGATATTAAGGAATTGGAGTGATTTTATGAATGATATACAGGAGCCTACAAGCTTAAAAGGTGTTATTCAAAGTTTGCAGCTAAAGGATATGGATATTATAAAAGGTGTCGTTATTTTGGAAAGCCCTCTTGAAATAGAGGTTATAGGCGATGAGAAACTAATTTTGACGAAAAGTATTATATGTCTGCCGAAGCATTTGACAAATTATAAAACAACTGTCGATATTATGGCAAGCGGGGGAAATATCAGCGGTGAAACTCAAACGGAATTATCGGGAGGTCATACGCATTCCGGAGGGGAACACGGCGGACACGAAAGCGGCGGCGGGGAGCACAGCCACGGTGGCGGTGAACATAGCCATGGAATAGATGTATTTAATATTACAGGGGCGGAGATGACGGTATATAACGCCCTTAAAACAGGGGATATAGTATTTATGCTGTCTTTTAACAGAGGGGCAAAATATTATATTCTTGACAGGGAATAATGGCGGTTTACATACCCATAAATATTAATACTGTTTCAGAAGCGGAGGAGCGGCCGTCATTAACATACGCTCTTGATTTTGAAAATGGAAGGATAGGAGGGAAAACAGACGGGTTACAGGCGGTTAATCAGGCGATAAAAAAGGCACTGATAACGGCGAGATTTAAATGTCTTATTTATGACAATCAGTATGGAAGCGAGATAAAAGAGCTTGTTTTATCGAAAAATATTACAAAAGAGCTGTTGGAGGCGGAAATTCCGAGATTAGTTGAGGATTGTTTAAGCGTGGATACAAGAATTTTAAAAGTATATGATTTTGAGTTTTCTATCGCGGAGGATAAAGCGTATATAAAATTTAAAGCTGATACGATATTCGGCGAGACGTCATTCGAGGGGGTAATATAAATGTTTGAGGCGTATACATATGAAAAACTGCTTGATGAGGTTCTTGCTAACGCGGAGGAAATAGACATAAGGCAGGGAAGTATATTTTACGATTCCGTTTCGGGAATACTTTTGAAAATAGCGAAACTGTATACAGATTTGGATTTAATGTTTAATCTTGTTTTCATTGATACGGCGACAGGCGAGTTTCTTGACAAAAAAGCTTTTGAATATGGTATTGAGAGATTGCCGGCGACAGGATGCCGTTATTATGTTGATTTTCAGGGAATAATACCGGACGTCGGTGAAAGGTTTTTCGTTGACGGACTGTATTTTACTTTGAGAAAAACAGATAAGGATATTTATTATCTTCAATAGGAAGAAAGAGGAACACAGGGAAACTATGTATATAAGGGTACGAAGGCTATGCCTGTAAACAATATACAAGGGCTTATTTCCGCTGTTTTCGGAGATATTATGGAGTTGGGAACGGATGAGGAAACGGACGTAAGTTTAAGAACGAGGATAAGAGAAAAAATAGGAGGACCTGCCGAAAACGGAAATAAACAGCATTATAAAACTTGGTGCGAAAGTGTCGAGGGTGTGGGCAGGGCTAAAATAATTCCCCTCTGGAACGGACCAAACACAGTAAAAGGAATAATTATTAATTCTGAGGGATTGCCCGCCGATAGGGCTTTAATAGAAAAGGTACAGGAATATGTCGACCCGAGAGAGGAAGGTCTGGGAGAAGGAGTAGCAAATCTGGGAGCGCATTTTACCGCCGTGTCAGCTGAGGAAAAAAAAATAAATATTTATTTTACAGCAAAGTTAAAATCAGACGAGGTAGAAGAGCAAGTGAGTGCGGAGATAATCAGATATTTAAAAGAACTTAATCTTAAAGACGAAAGAGAGGTAAAAATATTTCAGATTGGGTATATAATAAATGCCCTTGTTTCGGATTATAATTACGAAAGCCTGACGTTAAACGGCAAATCGAAAAATATTGAACTGACGGAGGAACAGACGGCCGTTTTAGGTGAGGTGATTATAGATGTATTATGAAAACGAATTTGATAATTGCTATGAAGAACTATT
>CAYLJL010000047.1:0-9305 GCA_964384005.1 uncultured Lachnospiraceae bacterium
CTGCACTTATGACCCGAAAACAAAAAGCGGGCTTAATTTTACAGAAAGAAAAGTAAAGGGAACGATTCATTGGGTTTCTGTTCCTCATGCTGTTAAAACTACAGCTATGCTCTACGAAAGTCTTGTTGTCGAGGACGAAAACAGTGAAAACGGTTATTCCCTTAATCCTAATTCTCTGACAGTTATGGAAAACTGTATGTGCGAACCTTCCATAAAAGGGGCTGTGCCTATGGACAGATTCCAGTTTATAAGAAACGGTTACTTTTGTGTGGATTCTAAACATTCTACAGAGGAAAATCTTGTGTTTAACAGAATTGTGTCTTTAAAAAGTTCATTTACAGTAAAACAATAAATAATGAGTCAGACTGTTGAAAAGTCAAAGTTATAAAAAATATGACTTCTTTGCCGCTTGCCCGGGCATCCCGCACGAGGAGAAAAGTTTTATTGTTTTACGCTGAAAATTTTACGAATTGCTTTAATCTGAACAAGTAAATCAGCCTGTTTTTCAGAACCGCTTTTTATCTTTACTATATCCGGCGGTTAAAAATCACAGGCTTATATAATAAACCTCCGGCGGACGTGCTTTTGTGTGAACGGGTTATTTGCCGTTTGCGCAGGGAGTGATATTTGACGGATAAAAGGCAATGGAGGAAATAATTATGAGCAATCAGAAAAAAAGTTATGGAAATAAAAAGAAATCCGACAGCATCAAGGGTAATGATGTTTACGGTATGGTAAATAAAAATAATTTGAAAAGCAGAAAGAGCAAGTCTTTTCAATATGAAGAAGATAAGAATTATGAGGACTATGAGGATTACGAGGATTACGAGGATTACGAGGACTGCGGGACTTATGAAGATTATGAAGATTATGAAGATTATGAAGATTATGAGGAGGATTATAATGATTATGATGCTGACAATAAGAAAGAAAAGAAAATCGAGCTTATTGTTCCTTCAAGAAAACCGCCGGATATACCTCAGATGAGCAAAAAAAAGAAAAGTCCTGTTAAAAAGTTTTTTACTATAGTATTTTCTCTTTTATTTATGTATATAGCGGTATTTGGCGGATTTATCGCATATACTTATTTAGACGACGACCCTGAAAACGATTATTTTAAAAACGTGGATATTCTGGGCAGTATAGGAAGCCTGAGCAGTGATGAAAAAGAAGAAGTTCCGGAAAAAATAAACGTTCTTTTATTGGGCGTTGATGAGGATGATTCAAGGGACGGAACAAGAACGGATACTATTATGGTAGCCTGCTTTGATACTGTAAATAAAAAGCTTAGCCTGATTTCTGTTCCAAGGGATACAAGGGTTGAAATTCCTGACGACAGATACAGGGTTATGCAGGAAAATATACCAAATCTGAATACGAATAAAGTTAAAATAAACAGCATTTATTTGTATGGCGGGGAAGGCGAACAAGGTATGGATTTCCTTGAAAAACAGATTGAGGAAATCCTTGGCGTTCAAATAGATTATTACGCGAAAATAAATTTTGAGGGTTTTGTATATCTGATTGATTCTATAGACGGCGTAGAGTATACCGTTAAGGAAAACTGCTATTATAACGATGGCGTGGGACTTGAGATAAACCTGAAAAAAGGAACGTATACTCTTGACGGGGATAAAGCGATTCAGCTTATGAGATACAGGGGATACAACAGAGCGGATTTGGCTCGTATTGAAGTTCAGAGGGATTTTCTTAAATCTTTTTTAAATCAGGCGCTAAGTACGGAAAAAATCACCTCAAATCCGCAGGCCTATATAAATACCGTTATCCAATATGTTGAGACGGATGTTACTTTAGGCGATATTCCTACTCTTTTAAGCGCTGTCGAGGATTTTGACGGAACTAATTTTAACGGATATACTCTGCCCGGAGAGGCCGAATATATAGGCGGAGTTTCGTATTATAATTACGACAAGACGGAAGTCAGAAAAATGATTGATGAGATTTATAACGGTAAAACCGATGAGGATACTCCGGAAGAAATCAAAGAGGACAGCAAAGATAAGGATATAATTGTTTTAAACGGCGGACAAACGGCGGGGCTCGCTAAAAAAGCGAGCGGTTTACTGATGGAAAACGGCTTTAACGTTATATCCTATGACAATGCGGCGGATACTGTAAACGACACTAAAATATATGTACGCAAAGACGGTCAGGGAGAAGATTTATCTGACTTTTTCACTTGCGGGGATATAGTTGTCGACAATGAAAAGTGCGAGAGCAGAAACTGCGATATATTGATTGTACTTGGAGTAAATGAAGAACTGAGGAGCGGCTGATTGATATGAAAAGAAAGCCTGTTTTAGCTATAATTGGCGGAGGAGCGTCCGGCCTTGTCGGCGGTATTTTCGCCAAAAGAATTTCAGGGGATAAGGCTAAAGTTATTATTCTTGAAAGAATGGACAGGGCAGGTAAAAAAATATTGGCAACCGGAAACGGCAGATGTAATTTTACCAATATGAATATGTCGGTTTCCGATTTTTACGGGGAAAATCCCGGTTTTGTAAAATACGCTCTCAATGATTTTGGCGTATATGATACTCTTGATTTTTTTGGAAAACTGGGTATTTATCCAAAAGAAGAAGACGACGGGAAAATGTATCCTTACAGCGGACAAGCTTCTTCTGTCCTTGACGTTCTGAGATATGAACTTCAGAGACTTGAGGTTGATATTATTACGGCTTTTGAGGTGAAAAGCGTTAAATACACTAAAACGGGTTTTAAAATTGTTTCCTCGTCGGGAAAATTAATTGACGCTGACAGGGTTATTGTCGCCGCCGGAGGCTGTGCCTCGCCGAATCTGGGTTCTGACGGAAGCGGTTTCCATATTCTGCGCACTCTGGGGCATAGGATTACTAAACTTAGTCCCGCTCTCGTGCAGCTTAAAACCGAAAGGGATATTGTAAAAGGTCTTAAAGGCATTAAATTTACGGGAAACGTGAAAATGTTTTCGGAAGATAAGTTTATAAAAGAAGAATACGGAGAAGTGCTTTTTACGGATTATGGGCTTTCCGGACCGCCTGTATTCCGACTTTCCGCTGTTTCTGCCATGCTTGGAAAATGCAGGGTTCTTCTGGATTTTACGCCACGTTTATCAAAAAAAGACGTCTTTGATTTGCTGTACGAAAGAAAGAAAAATTTACATTATCTGACTATGGAAAATTTCTTTACGGGTCTTCTTAACAAAAGAATAGGAAACGCTGTCGCTAAAAAATCCGGTGTTGAAAAGCTGTCTTTTCCCGTTTCGGCTCTTAACAGGGAAATTATCCGGAAAATGGCCGAAAATATAAAAGAGTTTCCTTTTGATATTATTGGGCGGAACGGATTTAATAACGCTCAGGTTACGGCCGGCGGCGCAAGCACAAAGGAATTTAATGATAAAACTATGGAGTCTTCGATAATTAACGGACTTTACGCCTGCGGAGAGGTTTTTGATATATTCGGAAACTGCGGAGGATTTAATTTACAATGGGCGTGGTCGTCGGGCAGGCTCGCCGGCAAATCGGCGGCGGAAAGCCTGATAACGAGGTGATTGAAATGAGTTTTTGGATTAGAATTTCTGATATTAAATTTTCCGTTAAAACTAAGCCCGATAAAGAGGTTCTTAAAACAAAAGCGGCGGAAATTATAAAAGTTTCTGCCGATGACATAGCCGATGTGAAAATTGCTAAAAAATCTGTCGACGCAAGAAAAAAAAGCGACGTTTTACATATTTTTTCCATTGATGTCTTGTTAAAAACAAACCCTGAAAAAAACAAGATTATTAAACTAAAAAATGTTTCGGAAATAAAAGAGTTTAATTATTCGGTAAAAAAGGTTAATCTTGAAAAAAGGCCTGTTATCGTGGGCTTTGGTCCGGCGGGATTTATGGCGGGGCTTGTTCTCGCGAGAGCGGGCGCTATGCCTGTTATTATAGAGCAGGGAAAATGTGTCGAGGAAAGAGAAAAAGACGTACAAGCTTTTTGGAAAAATGGTATTTTAAACCCAATCTCCAACGTCCAGTTTGGCGAGGGCGGCGCCGGAACTTTCTCCGACGGAAAACTTACGACGGGTATTAAAGACTACAGATGCCGTTTTGTTCTGGAGGAATTTGTTAAGGCGGGAGCGCCTGAGGAAATTTTATATCTCGCTAAACCCCACATAGGAACGGACAATCTTGTCAGAATGGTAAGGAATATACGAAAAGAAATTATTTCTCTTGGCGGAGAGGTGTTTTTTAATATGGAAATGGTCGACTTTAAAGAATCAAACGGAGTTCTGGAAAAAGTCGTCTGCGAAAATGAAAAGGGTATTTTTGAATTTGATACGGACAGGCTTATTATGGCTATCGGGCACAGCTCAAGAAAAACTTTTGAAATGCTCTATAATAAAAAAATAAATATTGAGCAAAAGCCTTTTTCTGTCGGCGTCAGGATAGAACACCCTCAGACTTTTATAGATAAATCACAATATGGGGATTTCGCGGAGTATTTGCCCGCCGCTGACTATAAGCTTTTTACTCACCTTGAAAACGGCAGGGGAGTTTATACTTTTTGTATGTGTCCCGGGGGCGTTGTGGTCGGCGCCGCCTCTGAAAACGGGAAAATCGTTATAAACGGTATGAGCTATTATAAACGCTCTCTTAAAAACGCCAACAGTGCTGTTCTGGTCGGCGTGGACTCTAAAGATTTCAAGTCTTCTCATCCTCTCGCGGGCATATGGTTTCAAAGAGAAATTGAGGAAAAGGCTTTTTTATCAGGGGGCGGAAATTATTATGCCCCTGTTCAGACAGTCGGGGATTTTTTAAACTCAAAAGCTACCTTTATTTCTGAAAATACTTTTAATGAGGTTTTGCCTACTTATTTACCCGGAGTTGTCGGCGGGGATTTTAAAAAAATTTTCCCCGCGGAGATTTATTTCTCCCTTCAGGAGGGAATAAAAGCTTTTGATAAAAAAATCAAAGGCTTTGCTGACGACGGCGCTGTTCTGACCGCTCCGGAGACAAGAAGTTCTTCTCCTGTGAGAATTTTACGTAATGATGAGTATATGTCGAACGTTTTCGGAATTATTCCTTGCGGAGAGGGCTGCGGTTATGCGGGCGGCATTGTTTCCGCCGCAGTCGACGGGGTGAGGTGTGCCGAGGCTGTTATTTATGGGAATGAAAGAGAAAAATAAATTTATAGCGTTTCTATAGTCAATCAACCTGAAAATGAAAAAAGGAGGCGGTATGAAAATTATTTTTGCAGGGCGGCGGAAGAACAGCATAGCCGAAAGCCTGTGCTGACTGACTAAACATAGGCAAAAAGGATTTTCAGCCGGCGAACTTGTTCATTTTTTAAGTTGATTTACTATATATTACAATCCGGAGGGTTTTTATGAATGTTTTTTATATTTGCGGCGGAGAAGTTAAAAATTTTATGAATAAGATTTTACGTGAACAGTGTTTTGATGATTTTGAGCTTAGAAACGCTAAAATTCAGTCTTTCGCTGAATTTGATATTGACGGAAAGGTGAACAGGGAATTTATGAAATCAGAAGGGGCAGAGGTAAACCCCGACACGGAAGAAGTCTTCTTTTGCAAATGGGGCAGAATTAAACCATATGTTTTTAATTTCGTTAAAGGAAAAGTCAAGCCGTCTTATATGAAGTTTGTTATTTCCGCACCGCGGGAACTTCTTGAAAAGATTTCCGATAACGCCGCCGCTCTGTTTTTGAATTTTGTATTTGAAAAGGATATGGTGATATGTACAACGGGAACCGCTCAGAAAACTTTTGTCCTTAACAAAGAGCTTGATTTGGTGTGGGAGGAATATGTAAAGGAATTTTTTAAAAATATTGAAGTGGCTGTTAAAACGGAAATCTGATATTTTTTTCCGCAAATGAAATACCGCGAAATTATTTTTATTATATTTTGCGAAATATTTTCTGAAATATTTTATTGTTAGCACTCTTTTTGAATGAGTGCTAAATTTTTCTTGACTTTTTTTATTTTTGTGGTATTATATAACATATATAAATTTTTTGGGAGGAATTTGAAATGGAAAAAGGTAATCTTTCTATTAACAGCGAAAATATTATGCCTATTATAAAAAAATGGCTCTATTCAGACTCTGATATTTTTTTGCGGGAACTTGTATCAAACGGCTGCGACGCTATTACAAAGCTTCAGAAGCTTGTCGGAATGGGTGAGGCGAACGTATCGGAAGGGACAGAGTACAAGGTTTCTGTCGTTCTTGACAAGGAAAACAGTGTTATAAAAGTTATCGACAACGGTATTGGTATGACCGCTGATGAGATTAAAGAGTATATTACTCAGATAGCTTTTTCGGGAGCAAGCGATTTTATAAATAAATATAAAGACCAAATTGACGATGGCGGGGATATTATCGGACATTTCGGACTTGGGTTTTATTCCGCTTTTATGGTTGCCGACAAGGTGCAGATTGATTCTTTATCTTATAAAGACGGGGCAGCCGCCGCTAAATGGATTTGTGACGGCGGGGTTGAGTTTGAACTTGACGAGAGCGAAAAAACCGACAGAGGTACAATAATTACTCTTTATATCGGAGAAGATGGAAAAGATTTTTTAAATCCTTATAAAATTAAAGAGGTTTTGGCTAAATACTGCTATTTTATGCCTATTGAGATTTATTTTGAGGACGTAGAGGAAATTAAAAAAGAACAGGAAAAGAAAGAAAAGGCGGAGGCTGAGAAAAGTGATGACGTTATAGAAGAACCTAAAAAGGCGGAACCTATAAACAAAACAAACCCTCTATGGCTTAAACAGCCCAAAGATTGTACCGATGAGGAATATAAAGAGTTTTATCATCAGGTGTTTACCGATTTTAACGACCCTCTTTTCTGGATTCACCTTAATATGGACTATCCTTTCAGACTTAAAGGTATTTTATATTTCCCTAAGCTTAAACACGAGCTTGACTCTATTGAGGGACAAGTTAAACTGTACAACAATCAGGTGTTTATCGCCGACAACATAAAAGAGGTTATTCCTGAGTTTTTACTCCTTTTAAAAGGCACTATTGATTGTCCTGATTTGCCTCTTAACGTTTCAAGAAGCTTTCTTCAGAACGACGGGTATGTTACCAAAATGTCAGGATACATCACCAAAAAGGTGGCTGACAAGCTTAACAGCCTTTTCAAAAAGGAAAGAGAGGAATATGAAAAGTTCTGGGACGATATAAGCCAGTTTATCAAATACGGCTGTCTGAGAGAAAAAGAGTTTTACGATAAGGTCAAGGATTCTTTATTATTTAAAACGACTAAGGACGATTATGTTACTTTATCGGAGTATCTCGACAGAAATAAGGAAAAACACGAAAATAAAATATTTTATGTTACCGACAAAAACCAGCAGGCGCAATATATCAAAATGTTTGAGGACAACGGTATGGAGGCCGTTATACTTGATACAAGGCTTGACAACCCCTTTATGTCATCAGTGGAAATGTATAACAGCGGCGTAAGCTTTTTAAGAATAGATTCCGATATCGCAGATACCCTTAAAAACGAGGAAAGCGACGAGGACAAAAAGCTTACCGAAAAATTTGAGGGAGTATTTAAGGAGATACTTAAGAAAGACGACCTTAAAGTCAAGGTGGAAAGCCTTAAAGCTTATGATGTGTCAGGCGTTGTTCAGCTGAGCGAACAGTCGAGAAGAATGCGGGAAATGAGTAGTATGTACGGTATGAATTTCGGCTCTATGCCTGTTGATGAGACTCTCATTTTAAACAGCAACAATAAAGTTGTTAAACTTCTTTCCGAAATTTCAGACGATGAAAGCAGAAAAGATGATGTTGAACTTATTTGTAAACAGATTTATGATTTGGCGGTTATGAGCCACAAGCCTCTTGAAATGAGCGAAATGGCGGAGTTTATATCAAGAAGCAATAAAATCCTTGAAATGACGATGAAATAAAAAAATATGAACATAAAAAAGCTGTACACAAAGGTGGAATCTTTGCGTACAGCTTTTCTTCGCGTAATTTTTATTTCATACAGTTATAGTCAATCAACTTAAAGAATTAACAAGCTCGCCGGCTGAAAATCCTTTTTGCTTATGTTTAGTCAGTCAGCACAGGCTTTCGGCTATGCTCTCCTTCCGCTGCCCTGCAAAAATAACGCCGCCTTTTTCTCATTTTCAAGTTGATTGACTATAAAGTTTATGTATACCAGTCTATTCTCCGTTTTTTAAAATTTGTCTGCCTTCGTGGTTCATATAGTAGTTATCTTTATGTATCAAATCAATTATCGGTACAATTTCAAACCCTTTTTCTTTAATTCCTTTTATTATATCTCCAAGGGCCTCGGGAGTGTATTTTGCATCATTGTGAAAAAGTATTATAGAACCGTTTCCAAGATGCTTATGGTTTAAAACCTGATTGATTTCCTGCTCTGCTCCATATTCTTTCCAGTCTAAACTATCACTGTACCATATAAAGTAAAACACTATGTTTATGCCTGATACAGACCGCTGTTAATATTAGTAATATGCAATTTATTCAATAAATTGCATTTAATAGTTAAGCAAAACATCTGAAAATAGTTTGTCCAACTCATCATATGATTTTTCTATTTTGTCCGGTAAAAATTTTATTGTATCCTTTAATCTTTTAAACTCTGTTTCTATGTATTTATTTATAATAGTGCTTTTTTTAATTGGCCTTATGGCTTTAATTGAAATTTGTTTCATTTCAATTAAATAATATATCGCCTCTTTCAATTCATTATTCTGAAGTAGCCTAATATCGAGAAGTTCTTCAAATTCCATAGGAGGCAAAGAATCTTTTAGTATAAGCCATTTACAAGCAAGAATAGGACGTAATAGACAAAGAAGGTCTATTATATTAACCATATCTGTTTTTAAACATAATTTGTAATTGTTTTTTACCATATTAAAATAATAACAGAATTCTCGTCTTGTTGAAAAATAATCGTTTATTTTTTCATTTATCTTTTCGTTTATTTTTTCCCACTGCTCGCTTGTTTTATATACAATAGGAGAATTAACCCATTCAAAAAAGGTTGGGTCAGCTTTTTGTAACATACATAAAGCTTTTTGTAAATCCACGCCATTTATATCTAATTTTTCGCTAAGCTCCCAGTCTGTATAATATTTTTTCGGATCGTATTTAATATATTTTTTTTCCGGCTTTAACTTTAAATAAGATTCAAGATTTCTCAAATAAATAAATCTGACCTCATAAATACTATCAAGGGAAGGAATCCCCCAAGCACGCATATGCGTACACTTAAGCAACATTAATAAAATTAAAAAGAACAGGAATCCT
>CAYLJL010000048.1:0-9262 GCA_964384005.1 uncultured Lachnospiraceae bacterium
GTGCCGCAAAGAAGTGCGGGCGGCGAAGCCGACTTTTGCGAAGCAAAAGCACTGAACCAAAGGCTTGACCTAAACTTTTATGCGAAACTCCGTTTCGCTGTTTCGAGAATTGATTTGCGTGGAAAAGTTCTGACAAATCTTGACATATTAAACAGGTCTGTTAAGGAAATTCTTTTGCTGTTTCGCGCTGAAGATTTTGCGAATTGATATAAAAAGGTTCCGTGATAAATTTGTTTCACGGAACCTTTCAGCGTGTCGATTTTTTCGACACGCAGATTTTGTAAGTATGAGTTATTAATTAACAGCAGCGGCGCTCTGTTTTTCGGAGATGGATTTTGACCATTCATCAAATCCTTCCATAACCTTGTTATATGTCTGCTGTGATATTGACGGAAGAGAGCCGCCCCACATATTTTCAGCAAGTTTAAAGCCTTTTTCAACGGCGGCTTTCATTTCCTCAAGTTTATCAGGGTCGTCTCCCGCAAGAGCTTTGGCAAAGTCAAGAATTCTTCCGGCGGTCTGATTAACGCCCCAGTATCCATCTTCTGAAATGTCCTGCTGAGCCTGAAGTCTTGTGGCGTCGTCAACCTCAAGATTTGAGAAATAATTTTTAAGATTTGATGAAGGCATAGCCTTAACATATTTTCCGTACTGAGTATTGAGCATACTGGTCAAAAGCTTCTGCATACTCTCAGCCTTGGAGTTTTCTGCCGCTTTAATCGCTTTATCCGCCTCCGCGCGGTCATAGGAAGTAGTCTTACCTTTTTCGTAAGTATCGTAGGTGGTCTTTTTTTCCGCAGCGGTTTCTTTTTTGTTCGTATCCTCAGCTTTATTGGCGACTGTTTGATAAGCCTGAATTGTTTGATTATAATCAACAGAACTTACTGACATAAATATTACCTCCTTTTAAAATTCAACTAAAATTTAACATTTTACTTTACATAAAGTATATCGGTTGTCTGTTGAAAAAAATTAACCCGAATAATTAAAAAATTTAATATAAATTTTTTAATTAAGCATTGCAATAAGCTTTGATTTGTTTTATAATGAATATAATAGAAATATTAAGAGGAATTATTTAATGCGGTTGGCACAAAGACAGTGGTATTTTGCAACCGTCTTATTAAGTAAACGAATTTATATGAAGGAAGGGAATTTAATGACAAATCAAAACGGTAAATCTTCGGCAGGCAAAATTGCGGCGGCATTTATTATAACTGCGATTTTGTCGCTTATTCTTGGAATTGTTTCGGTTATATTTTTAACCGCTGAAGACGCGGGGGAGCTGAGTATCGCGGTTGTCGCGGTGGTTTCGGCGGCACTCTTTATACTGTCCGTCGTTTTCGCCGTGGTTATTCCAAGAAGCACTTCCGGAAAAATTTCTGAACTCTCCGGAAAAATTTCAGCTTTTTTAAACGGAAACCCGAATGTTTCTTTCAGGACAAACGATACATATGATATAGATATTCTTTCGAATAAAATTTCCGATATTACGGAAGCCTTAAAAAACATTTCAAATGATACCGAGCGTGTCCTTAACAGAATTCAGAACGGCGATATATCGGTCAGTGTCAATGAAAACGCTTATCCGGCTGACTTCAGAAGAACGGCGTCAAATCTCAACAATATAATCTCATACCTTAACGGAGAGACAGAAAATGTTCTGGAAGCTTTTAAGGCGTATGTTTCCGGCTCCGGAGAGGTTTCTCTTGGTTTTAAAGGGGAAAAGTCTTCTTATAACGATATTATCTCAGACCTGCAATTTGACAAAAGCTTTTTCTCTGATGTTGACGAGGCTGTTATCGCGGCCCGCGGCGGCGATTTCTCAAGGCGTATCGATGAGAGCAAGTATACAGGTTCCCTTAAAGAATACGTTATTAAAACCAACGAGCTTTTTGAGGCCGTTGATAAACCTACAAGAGAACTTCTGGAGGTATTCTCTAAAATAAGCGGCTCAAATGACTTTGGCGAGAAGGTAAAAGGAAATTACAACGGCGTTTTTGAAAAAATAAAACAAGAGGTAAATGCTTCATTTGACTTTATTTCAAACTGTCTCAGAGAGATTGTCGACGTGTTTACGGAAATTTCAAAACAAAACCTTAAAATCTCTTTAAGCGAGAATTTTAAGGGGGATTTTCTTCCTATGAAAGATTATATTGATTTTACAATCAATAACTTTAACGGCTTTATCATTGATATTGAGAAAGCCGCGAGAAAAATTTCGGGAGAGTCAATCAAAATCTCCGGAGAAAGCAACAATATTTCAAGCAAAACATCTTTGCAGTCCGACGCTGTGAACAGGCTTAATATGGGTATATCAAAAATTGCCGAGCAGTTTACCGAAAATCAGAAAAATATTATTGAGGCAAACGACCTCGCTATGCAGGCGCGGGAAAAGGCTTCAGTGGGAAATTCACAGATGGAGGATATGCTCTCCGCTATGAACGATATAAACGACGCCTCAAACAGTATATCAAATATTATTAAAGTTATTGAGGATATTGCCTTTCAGACTAATATACTTGCCCTTAACGCTGCTGTTGAGGCGGCAAGAGCCGGTGAACACGGAAAAGGTTTTGCCGTTGTTGCCGACGAGGTAAGAACGCTTGCCTCAAGAAGCCAGCAGGCGGCAAAGGAAACCACCGAACTTATTGAAAGTTCTATTGATAAAATTTCCGATGGCGCTAAAATCGCTCACAATACGGCGGAATCTCTTGCCGACATAATTGAGAAATTTAACGCGATTTCCTCAATTATTGAAACAAGTTCGCGGGTTTCAGGCGACCAGGTATCAGCTATTGAGGCTTTAAAGGGAAATATAGACGAAATAGACAATATTGTACGGGATATATCCTCAGCAAGCGATTCTGTTTTTGCTTCAAATTCTCTCGAAAAAAGCGCAGGCGAACTTATTTCTTTAATTTCAGCTTTTAGCCTTAAAACAAAAGAAGAAGTTGAGAGAAGTAAAAAATTATTTAAAAGCTCTGAAAGAGAACATATCGACAATAAAAAAAATAATTCGGAAAAGCCGGAGAAAAAAGAGAAGAATTATTCCGTAAAAACTGATTCTTACTCAAAAAAAGAAGCTGTTAAAAAAGATAACACGGCTTCCTACCCCGCGGCAAAGGCTGAGGCGGCAGATATAACTCAGACTTCCGGCTCAAAAGCAAATATAAGTTCCGAAAATGGGGTCAAACATATTCCGCACGGTTCCGTTTTAAGCGATATTAAGGCAAGCGTCGGCTCAATACCGGGCCGTACGGTTCCAGAAGCGAACGATATAGCTGTTATTGATTTTGATAAAACAAAAGATTTCGGCAAATATTAAAAACTCAGGAAAATATTGAATAATTATGGCAATCCGCAGAATTTTTATGGCAAAACAACAAAATAACTGTTGAATATATCAGATTTTTATGATTTGTCGACATCATTATTTTATTGTTTTGCTACAGATAAATATCAGACCTGTCCGGTAACCTTGGACGATAACGATTGACAAGAGATTTTTTCTTTAAATCAGACTTGATTTTTAAGGATACGCTCAGCCGTATTTTAAGGTAAAATTATGGCTAAGAAAAATTTGTCAGATGCTATCGTATGGGTTTCCGGACAGGTTTATTAAGGTACGGGTGATTTATTATGGAGATATATTTTGCTAAAGTAAGGGATAATTCCATTATTCCGTCAAAGGAAAAATGGAACGCCGGATTTGACATATATCCTTGTTTTGACGAGGAATATCTAATTATAAGACCTGGTGAGACAATACTTGTTCCTACGGGAATAGCCAGTGTTATCCCCGAGGGATATTATATTCAGATTCAGGAAAGAGGTTCAAGCGGCAGCAAAGGGATAAAATACAGTGCGGGGGTTATCGACTCAAGTTATAGGGGAGAATGGTTTCTCGCCGCGTCAAATGTTAATTATAAGCCTGTTATTATTTTAAAAAAGAATATTGACGATTTTGATTTTTTGTCAAAGAAAATAATTGAGGAGGGATATATTATATATCCTTATTCAAAGGCTTTATTTCAAGGGGTTGTTCATTCTGTTCACAACGAGTTTACAACAAGCGAGATAAGTTTTGACGAACTTAAAAAAATCTCCTCTGACAGAGGAGACGGCAAGCTTGGAAGCAGCGGAAAATGAAAAACGGCAAACCGCAAATTATTACCGCTTACTATGGTTTTTGAAAAAGTAACAGACTTCTTTCGAAACTACGAAATTACATTAATTCAATAAAAAATTATTTCATTAAATGGTCAGCGCTTTTGCTGCGCAAAAGTCGGCTTTGCCGCCCGCGTTCTTCGCGGCGCTAATTCAGCGAAAGGCGTTTTGATTTTTAAACGCCGAAAGCGTTAAGAAGCGTTGAATTAAATATTTTTTAGCGAGATTTGTGCAAATGTGAAGTTTCGAAAGAAGTCTAATGTTTTTTTCAGCTTATGGCTTTTGTGATTTCTTAACACAATTTATCAGTTCTTTTTCTGTGTTTTTTTCGGGATTCTTTAAAACAGTTTCAAGGCATAGATTTAATATTGTTCCTATTTCTTTTCCTTTTGTGACACCCATTTCTTTTAAAATATTTCCGTTTATTTTTAAGGATTTTAAAGAATAACAATCATTGTTTTCCATTATCTCACAAAAAAGCTTTTCCGCTTTTGACAGTGACAAGAGTTCCTCCTCATTGTCAAAGTAAAGAGCTTTTTTTATTCTGATTATTTTTTCATAAAGTTCTTTTCCCGTTTCCGAGAGAGTTTTTCTTATTTCATATTTTCCTGTTTCTATAGGCCGTTTTGAGTATTTTACAAGGGACGACGTCTCCTTTACGGTTTTTGTATCGAATTTTAAGTTTTTCATAATATTATAGGCTTCTTTTTCGGTTAAACTATATAGTATACCACAGTAAAACGCCGATATATCAGTATTTTTCTTTTCCGAAAGTATTTTAAGTATTTTTGCCGTTTTACAGTTTTCGTATATATTTTCGTTTATTTCGGGAAGAATTTCTTTTAAAAGTCCTGTGTTTTTTAATTCCGTTATTTTCTCAGGGTTGGGTGAGAGCAAAAGTTTTGTAAGCTCCTCCCGTATGCGTTCGACACTTATATTTTTTATTAATCCGGCGTTTTTTACTATTGAGTTATATGTGTTCTCCTCTATTTTAAAATTAAGCTGCGCTGAAAAACGAACGCCTCTGAGCATTCTCAGAGCGTCCTCGGAAAAACGCTTATCAGGGTTTCCTACACCCTTTATAAGTTTCGCTTTTATGTCGTCTCTGCCTTTATATGGGTCGCAAAAACCTTTTTTCTCGTTATAGGCTATGGCATTCATCGTAAAATCACGGCGGCTTAAATCTTCTTCTATTTTTTTTGTGTAGGTGACTGTCTCAGGATGCCGGAAGTCCGAATAAACGCCGTCTATACGGTAGGTCGTGACCTCATAATTTGTTTTATCTTTTACTATTGTAATTGTTCCGTGGGCTATCCCTGTGTCGTAGGTATGGGAGAAAAGTTTTTTTGTCTCCGCGGGCAGGGCGGACGTTGTTATATCCCAATCTTTCGGAGTCTTGCCAAGGAGATAATCCCTTACGCATCCGCCGACTATGTACGCCTCAAATTCCGCTTTTTCCAATGTATTTATTATATTTATAACTTGTTCCGGTATATCCATAAAGTAACCTCTCTAATATATTTTTGTATTCATAAACTCAAAAAAGGCCTTCACATCCTCATGCCATTCGTCATCTTCAGCATATCCGCCCTCTCCGCCTCTTGTGTTCAGCCATTTTATAAACTCAATGTTTGACGGACGGGATTTTGAAAGATTAATAATTGTTCTGCAGGCTATTTTTGTGGAGTCGCTTATCGTTGTATTATAGTTTTGCCAGCTTCCGTAAACGTTAAAAGGGTTATTTGCTATTTTTACGGCAAATTCGTTTGTTTTCGGAACAAAACCCTGCTCTCTGCCCGTTATGGCGAAAAGCAGGCAGGGATTCAGGTTATATATTCTCGCTTGTTTTATTATTTCTCCGAAATAAGGTTCCTCGGCTAAAAGTGACTTTTTTTCAATTAAATAATTTTTTAGGGTATATAAATTTCCTGTTCTGTATAAATAAGGAGGCGGTATGGTATCAAGATATTCATAGCTGTTATTAAAGCTTTCCTCATGCGGTCCTTTATCTGTATACAGTACGGTTTTCTGTACTGACTTCAATACGACGACCGATTTGTTTGAATATATATATAGTCCGACGGCGCATAATATAATTGTAAGTATAAAAATAAAAATCCATTCTTTTATAAGTTGTTTGGTATTTCGCATTATTCTCTCCATTATTGTGTCGCCGTGAGTTAGTTTGCTTAAAATTCCGCAAATTGATACAGGCAATTCAGACTCAGCAAAAAAAGACAGACCCGCAACCAGACAGCAACATTATTTTTTTGTGGTGTAAAAAAATAGTTACAAGGCAAAAATAATATGGTATAATTAAAAATATAACGAATTAAATAAAAGGATTTGATTTTCATTATAAGTATAACCTAAATTTAAGATATAGTCAATATTTCACTTTTTTTTAAGGAAAATGTCGTTTGAAAAAAACAGGGGGATTTCTCTTACGTGATATTTCCATATATTTATAATGTTCTATAGCAATCCGCAGAATTTTCAAGGCAAAATAATAAAATAATTCTTGGATATATCAGTTTTTTATGGTTTGTCAACCGCATTATTTTATTGTTCTGCTATAGGTAAAAAGATTGGAGTGACGTTTATGGCACGTAAAATTCTTGTCGTTGATGATGAAGAAAGTATTGTTAAAATAATTGAGTATAATTTGAAAAAGGAAGGCTATGAGGTATTATGCGCACTTGACGGTGAGGAGGGGTGCAGGCTCGCTCTTGAGGCAAATCCCGACCTTATACTGCTTGATATAATGATGCCGAAAATGGACGGTTATGAGGTATGCAAGAAGGTAAGAGAAAAAAGCAACGTTCCTATTATTATGATTACAGCAAGGGCGGAGGAGGTCGACAAGGTTGTCGGGCTTGAACTGGGTGCCGACGACTATGTTACCAAGCCTTTCGGAAACAGAGAACTTATGGCAAGGGTAAAAGCTCATCTGAGAAGAAACGACGTTGTCAGGGACCAGGAAAATTTAACCTCGGAAAATTCACACAAATTCGGTGACATTGTTATTGATTTTGACAGATACGAGGTTTATAAAAGAGGCGAAATAATATATCTCACTGTAAGAGAGTTTGAATTGCTTAAATTTCTGGCTACTCAGAAAAACCAGATTTTCTCAAGAGAGGTGCTTCTTGAAAAAGTATGGGGCTATGAGTATTTCGGAGATGTACGGGCTGTAGACGTAACTATAAGGCGTTTGAGGGAAAAGGTCGAGGACGACCCGGGCAGACCCAGATATATTATTACTAAAAGAGGTTTTGGCTATTATTTTACGGTTTAATATTATAGTCAGTCAACTTAAAAAAATGGGTCGTTTTTCAAGTTAATTGACCATAAATCCAGAGGTTTTTTATGAAAAGTATTAAATGGAAAATGGTTTTTATTTATTTCACCCTTGTGTTTATTGTTATGATTATCAGCGGTACTTATATAATTCTTATGACCGATTCAAAGGAAACCCGCAACGCCGAAGAGGAGCTTAAACAATGCGCCGTTTATGTTGAGGAGCAGATTATAGGGGAATATGACAATCCGGAGGATTTTCAGAAAGGTTTTGACAATTTCTTTATCGTAAGGTCCTCTATGAGAAATATTCAGGCCAATATTCTTGATAAGGACGGCAATACCATTGCCTCAAGCGTTTCCTCGGAAAAGGACTTATTTATGAATTATTACAATTCCGCCGTTATTTCAGCCCTTGCAGGAAAAGAAAGTTTTGAGTCCAATAAAAAGTATATGGATTTTAATTCTCAGGTCAAGGACTGGATTACTTTCGGATATCCTGTATTTAACGACAACGGCGCGGTTGAGTATGTTATTTATGTTCAGATTGACGGAGAGGAATTTAAAAACAATATTATGACTATCGCCGGTATTATAGCCGTTTCCGTCCTTATCGCCTTTGTTATAACGGGTATATTGGGTATTATTTTCTCTACAACCATTACAAGACCTATTGCCCTTCTTACAAAAAAGGCCAATCAGCTCGCCCACGGCCGAAAATTTGAAAGAGTGCCCGTAAAATCAAATGATGAGATAGGTCAGCTCACAAGAAGCTTTAATTATATGGCTTCAGAACTCAGAAAAACGTTATCCGAACTTGAGAACGAGAACAATAAGCTTGAAATTGTTGTAAACAATATGACAGATGGTATTCTGGCTTTTGATTATTTCGGAAAATTAATTCACGCGAACAGCGTATGCAGGGAACTTCTGGGGCATACGACGGAAACGCTTACTCTGCGCAAGTTTTTAGCTGAAACCAATATGTCAAATATTTCTCTTGTTCCTAATGTTGTTTCCGAAACCATAATAAAAAGAGACGGGCTCTATTTAAGCGTTTCTTATATACCATATGGGCAGAAAGACGCCGCGGATGTTTTAGGATTTAAAGCGAAAGACACCTTTGAGGGTATTGTAGTCGTTTTACAGGATATTACAAAGCACAGACGGCTTGATGAAATGCGGCGGGAATTTGTCGCTAATGTTTCCCACGAAATAAGGACTCCCCTTACCACAATTAAAAGCTATGCCGAAACTCTTATCGACGGCGCTATAGAAGAAAAAGAGGTCGCTGTGGAGTTTTTGAAGATTATTAATTCGGCGGCGGACAGGGTTGCTTTTCTGGCAAAAGATTTACTTGATTTATCACATTTTGACAACAAACAGATGAAATTTAATTTTGAAAAAGTGAACATAATAGGTATTTTAAGAGATTGTGTTACACAAAATTATATTGCGGCTCAAAATAAACATCAGGATATTTTGTTCAACGTTCCCGAGGATACGGAGTATATGGTAAATGCCGACGTTGGAAGAATTACTCAGGTGTTTAACAATGTTATCTCAAACGCTATGAAATACAGTCCTGAAAATACGGTTATTAAAATTTACACAGACGAGGATATAGATTCATACTATGTTAAAATCAAGGACAACGGCATCGGAATACCTAAAGAAGACCTTGAAAGAATTTTTGAGAGGTTTTACAGAGTGGACAAGGCTCGTTCACGGGCTATGGGAGGAAACGGTCTGGGGCTTTCAATAGCCAAGGAAATTATGGAGGGCCACAGAG
>CAYLJL010000049.1:0-9202 GCA_964384005.1 uncultured Lachnospiraceae bacterium
CGGCGAGGGAATCAAAACGTCTGTACTCCGTAAAGTCATTTGCGTGTTTATTATCCACCGTATCGGCGTTTCCGCCGTCTTTGTTTTTCGCCTCTGTATATACTTCCTTAATCCTTTCAACAACCTTGTCAATAGCTCTTTGAACATTATCACTGTCAATTTTGCTTACCGAATCGTCATAGGCAATCTGGGAAGCCATTGTACTTTTTACAATTTCAGCACAGACATTTGATGTTCCTGCCGTATAAATTTTAATATTAAGCTTTTCTTCTTCCAAATTACTGCCATTGTAAATACCTATATAATCACAATTTGTTCCCGAATTCGAATAAGAATATAAAATTTCTCCCAAATCGGGGTCTACAGCGAAAACGCCGATTTCCCTGAAATTAAAATTCTCTCTTATATTTTCATTTGTAAAAACAGCTTCTATTTCCCACTGTCCGTCAGCCACGCCGCTTTTAACAATATCGCTGTCAAGAACATAAGAAATAAGCTCCTCAAGCTTCCATACCTCCCCTGTGAACTCTCCGCTTCCTATGGCAATTCTTGAAATCTCAAGTCTTTTTTCTCTTGTAATAACCTTGTTTAAAAGCAAACTTCCCCTTTCGGTAAGTTCCATTTTCCCAAATTCAGCCAAGCATACCAACCTCCCGTATTAAACAATAACCGTGTGTGTTTTTTTTAGCGACATTCCAAAATACAATTTATTTTTAACGTCGTTTTCATAAATAATTTTTTCCAGATGACTTCTTATATTTTTCGCCGAGTCTATTGCCTGAATAAGAAGATTATATTCCTCGTTTGTTTTCACACTTCCGTTTTCTATGACAATCCTGAAATAATACGGCCTACCGCCATAGGTAAACCATTCAACAACCTTGAAATCGTCAAAGAATACGGTTTTAACAAGTTGTTCAACAGCCCTTTTGGTTCCTTTTTCTTTATGCTGTACAACGGCATTTTTGACTAATTCTCTTTTTTTCTCCAAATCCAACCCCAGCGGTTCATAAAAATCAACGTGAAACTGCCACGCGAGCAAATCAACAGTATTTTCGGGAAGTTCATCAATCCTTGGCAAAATAATATTTTCTATCAGCCTTTTGCTGATTTCCATAAGCTGTTTATCAAGAGCCCTGCAAACCGCCGTAATTTCCTCTGTTTTAATAGTTACAGGAAGTAAGTCCAAAAGACTCAGCTCATAAATATTAATCATCTTCAACACCACCATAATCAACTTTACAGTTTACATTAACAGCGACCTGATTGTATTCAATCTTTTTATATGCGGGACTTAAAACATCAATTCTTTTAGCCCCGGCCGCTACAACCAACTGAATAAGCCTTGACGGATTAATATCTCTGCCAAGCTTTTCCCTTTGCCATAAAATAAAAGAATCAACAGCGCTCAAAACATTATTTCTTATATTCTCGCCGCTTGCCGTATCGCTTTTTGAAATATAGTATTTAACATCAATATCATAAGAAACCGCTTCCGGCGAAGATACCATAACATTGTCAGTCAAAGGTCTCTTGTCGTCAGAAGCGCAGGTATCTCTTATATTCTCCAGAATTTCATCAGTTGGTAGTTCCCCGTTTTTCATAAGCGGGATAATTTCAACGACTCCCGCTTCCGGCGAGGCAACGGAAACATCATAAATATCCGGAGCGGCGGTTTTAACCCAATACTCATAAGCTCCGGAAGGACCCGCGCAGCTAAAGCTTTCCGGCGCAATCAATATTCTTTCCCTGTAATTCGCAATATCCTCTTTATCCGTGCCGCCGTCCGAAACATCAATATTTTCCACAGAAGCCAGATATCCGAATGTATCGACAATTTTGTTAATCTGTCCTTCATAGTAACCGTTTCCTATAGTTCCTGTCTCTGTACATTTAGTCTTTACAATTACAGAAATTTCTCCCGGCTTGATTTCACCTTCCTCTGTAGTTATGAAATAAATTTTATCATTACAAGTAACTCTCGTTCCTTCAGGTATGACAACGGTACTTTCCTGTTTTTCGGAAAGAGTAAATCTGATTGATACAGACGCCGCTTCCGCTTTCTTTCTCTCAACTCCCACAAGGGCTCCTATATTTTCAATAAAGCCTTCATCGGCGTATTTCAGAAGATTTTGTTTTGCCGACAAATCAATATTATTCCGCAAAAGGGCAAAATATTTCGCGAAGGTCAGAAGAAGTAATCTCAGAGGGTCGCCGGGATAAAGTGTTCTTCCCGAAACTTCCTCAAAATCCTGTATAAGCCCGGCTTTTATTTTGTCAACATCTTTTGCGGTAAAATCAATATCAGGCAGATTTTCAAGGGATATACTCATCTTTTATACGTACCTCCAGTCTTGGAATTAAAGTTCCTCTTTCAGCCTTTTCAGCATCTTCAATAAAATCAATAGCAACAACCTCAATTCTTGGCTCATAATCCTGTATGCTTTCCAGAAGATAAATCATTAGTTTGCTTTTGCCTCTGATAGTCGAAGCGTCTATAATTTCTCCGGCAATACCGAATTTTCTGTCAAGCGGAACGTTCCCTGCAACAGTTGCAGCAATAATATTTACATTCTGAATAATTTCTTCGGCAAGGTTTTCAGGAGTTAATGTAATATCCTCTGAGTCAACAGTAATAATCATCAATCCCACCTCCCCGCGTATTCTTCAAGAGTTATACCGCATTCAATAGTCTGACAATAACCGATTTTATTAATTCTTGTCCAATCCATATCGAGTGAGGTAATAACCCACCGGTATGTTCCGAAAGCCTTCCCCCAGAGTACAAGAGTAACGACCGTTCCGTCTCTGTGCAGATAAATAAGTTTATCAGCCTCCGACCTCGGGTCTGTCCCAAGCTGCGCGTTAAAATAAATCGTAAAACTTATAGTATCAAGTTCCTGACCTACATACTCACTTACAGGCTTTTGCATTAATACATTGTTTTTGGCGAAAGTAATTTTATTGCTTCTTTTAAATCCGTCAAAAGTCAGTATTCTTTTATCAGACACCTCAAAAACAATAACGTCGTCCAGAGCTTTTGACCCTATAGCTCCAATCAAACAAATCAACTCCTTTAAAATAAAACAGAAAGCTTTGTTTTATCCTCGGCGCATAAAAAAACAGCTCCACACATTTGTGAAACTGTAAAATCTTCTGCAAAATATTTAATTTTTCTATATTTCTCCTCGATAACCGCTATCAACGGTGGTATAATACATAGTTAATGCAATAACAGGAGGAGTAATAAAAGCCCTGATTGAAAAAATTTCAGATTAACTCTTTTACACTCGGCAATATTAAGGTAAGGAATAAAAAACCTTGCCTTTTATCTTTCAATTATATTAACCTTTTTGCCTACGATATTAATTTCGCCTTGACCGCACATAATATCAAAAATTTTTTCTTTTTTGTCATATCTCAAAACAGTACCGTCGTTAAAATCTACATAAGCCATATTTTTATCGCCCCGCGGCGGCAGTCTGTTATCCGAATAAAATGACCCCATAATAAAACCCGTCCCACAATCATCAAAAATACATACAACCCTTTCATTAACCTCAGGCATATAATAAACCTTACCCGAAAGAGTAAACGGTACTAAAATAAACAAATCCCCCGAGACGCTGTTCTGTCTGTCGGGAAATAAAACCCTTGCCGTTCCCTTCTTTTCATTTACAGAAGAAACCCTGCCGACCTTAATCATCAATACCCCTCCAGACATTTTCTTAAATCCAGTGTCACAACATAACCGCTTCTCGAAATGCTGTGTTTACAGGTTGTGATATTATATTTTCCATCAAACTTATAAAATCCTTTTAAATTGACGTTAGTACCCGCGAAATAGATTATATCTCCTTTTAATTTAACACTTGCGGTCCATTCCTTTTTATTCTGCTCTCTGAGTCTTGCCTTTGCCTTACGGTTATAGTATATAGTATCAGTTTCACTGTTAAATTTCTCCTGAAGTTTAAGTATTTTATTTAAATTTTCCATATCAGGGGCGTTGAATATTCCCGTATAAACATTATCTGTTTTGCTGTCAAAATATTTAATCTCACATCCGCTGTAAATATTTTTAGCACTTCTCTTAAAAGAAGGATAGCCGTAAAAATAGCTTTTCCCTGCCTCTAAGAACACTGCGGGC
Source organism: uncultured Lachnospiraceae bacterium (assembly GCA_964384005.1). Taxonomy (GTDB): domain Bacteria; phylum Bacillota; class Clostridia; order Lachnospirales; family CAG-274; genus MGBC114079. The sequence goes on from CAYLJL010000049.1 coordinate 4,148, forward strand.
TCAAAAGTATCGTATTTTTCCTCATTAAAAACTACAAGCTTCCTGCCGCTTATTTTAATAGCCAGTCCCTCAGCCGTACAAAGCTTTTCAAGATATGATAAATCCGATTCATTGTTTTGTTCCGACTTATCATACTCAGGGTCAGTATCGCTTTCAAATATAAGTGATAAATCTGCCTTTTTAGCGATATCTCCCGCAATAACCGACAGTTTTACATTTTCCCATGTCTTATAATTTTTCTCATCTCTGATACTTGAGAAAACAGGAACGGCCACAGCGCTTACCGTAAGCTTTGTAACACTGTAGCTTATACTGTCGACCTCAAAAGAGCCTAATTTGATACTTCTGTTATCACCTTCATTATTCCAATTTACAACTTGAATTTCAGCGGTCAGAATATCTCCTGTCTCGGGAAAAAATTTATCCGACCAGAACCTGTCCCTGTCCGACAAAACTACAGAAACGTCGTCCGTAAAATCGGTATTATCAGAATATGTAAAACTTTCAACATATTCCGATATGTCAACCCCTCTGAAATTTATCCTGACCATACATCGTCTCGCTATCATTTCATATCAGTCCTCCATGAAGGAATTCTAAAATCCGTGTAATAACTTTCATCCTCGGAAATTTCCGGTATATTAAGAACAGTGCCCGCCGAAAAAACAGCTTTTTCCCGATACTTGAAATTTGCCGCCATAAGCTTGTCAATATATTTTTCATTTCCATAAAATTTAAGGGATATGCTGTCCCACATATCCCCCTGAATTGTTGTATAAGTCCTGTCACTCATTCTGAAGCCTTGCCTTTCTTTCATTTATCTGCCCGATAGCTTCTAAAACCGCGTCTTTAATATTCTCGACAAAACCGCCCGAGTTTTCCCGCAGGATTTTGTCAAGCAAATCTTTTAAATTATCGGCGTTTTTAGTATCGGCTCCGTCAATTTTAAATTCATTATTGATAGTTACGCAAACATTTGAATTATCGTTTACAGTGCCTGAGGACCTGACAATTCTTTCCTGTCTCATTCCTCTGTTTCCCTCTGAAATTTCAGAAGGGTCATATCCCTCAATCTTTTCAAAAACAGAAGCGGCGGAAACCGCGGAAACAATGCTATCTTTAATTCTGCCGATATTTGAGAAAATATTTGCGGTTTCAAGAGCGGTAAATACTTTTCTGCCTTTTGCCCCTGTTATAAGTTCCGCTCCTTTTTCACCGGCTATAAACGTGTCGGGAGTATATTCCGTGCCTGTGGCAAAACCTTTCGTCCGTGACACCATGCCAAGCCCCGCTTGAATAGTTCCTGACACGACCAGACCAAGGTTAAGTTTTCCGTTTACGACAGCGTTTTTAAAAATTTCTTTTATCGCGCTTTCCGCCTTAAGTTTGGCTGCGGCAGCCGAACTTACAAGTGTCTGCTCATTTAACTCCGCTTCAGCGTCTATAGATAAATTTGTAGTATAAGGCCTTTCTCCAAGAACATTTATTTTCCCTTCAGCTTCTTTCTTATTATTGCTTAGTGAATTGTTCAGAACCTGCTGTGCCAAAGAAGTTTTCGCATTTATTGTTAAAGTTGTCTGCAACGGGTTGTTTTTCCATTTGTTCAATTCACTTTCAAAGGAATATTTATTCTGAATTATGGTATTTTGAGGTATATTTGACACTTTGTCAGCTTTTTCAACGGATTTTGCGGGAGTCTCTTCTTTTTTATATTTTTCGTAGTTTTCCAAAAATCCTGTATATATTGAACCAAAAGAGCTATTACTCTTTGGGTCATACATACTTTCTAACTTTTTCAGATTTTCTTCGGATGGATTAATCGTAGCTCCGATTTCTCTGTAAATTTCCGCGTCCAAGGAAGGAGCTATTATTTTATCAATCTCGCCTGCCTTTTTCAGGCTTTCGGTTATTTCATTTGAACTGTCTCTTAAATATTGCGGAACTTCTTCTTGCCGACAAATATAATCATCTATGATAGCAGCAATTTCAATTTGCTGTTTTTTTAAATCGTTTATATTTTTGTTAGCCGTAGTTCGCAGTTCCTCTATATTTGAAGCGCTCAGACTATCCAAACCAAAGTTATTAAGTATACTCGCGTCTAATTTCACAAATCCCCTTGAATCATCACCATATTCTACAGAGTATGCTGCGCGCCCTATTGCGGTATCTCTGTTTTGCCGAGCATTTGACAATTCTTCTCTATAAGTGCTTTCGATTGTGTCACTCATAAAATTGGCTGCGCCTGTATTAGCCGCTACGGCTGTGCTGTAATATTCTGCTTTGGCTTTTCTTATTCCTTCCTCATATTCAGCCGAATCTTTTCCGAAGTTTCTCGCATAAAAATTTTCCTGTGCCGCGTACTTCTCTCTTGCCGCCTCTTTTAATACTTCTCCTTGCTCTTGTACCGCCGCCATAACGTCGTCATAAGTCTCTTTTGTAAGCTTCCCTCCATTTAAAGCCGTTTCTTCTTCAATCTGTAATCTGAGAGCACTCATTTTAGTTTCATATTCCGACTGCGCCAAACCCTCTTTTATAGCCTCCGACTGTTTTATAAGATTTGCAATTTCCGCCGCTTCGTTTAACTCAAGTATATTATCTTCAAAACCTCTGTTGAGGGCCTCCTTAATTTCAATCCCTTTATTATAGAGTTGCCCGGACACATCGTCATAGAATTGTTTTACCAGCGCCTGTGCTTCTTCATCTCCTTCAAACAGTTTCCAATCCGCCATAAATGCCGATTCAAAATATTCTCTGCTGTCGCTTATGTATTCATCAATATTATTTTTATAATTTTCTTGTTCATCTAAACTAATATCTAATCCAACCGAAAGCTTCCAATTAATCCTTTCTATTTCGTCAAGACTTGTTTTTATTTTTTCATTTATTTCTCCCAGAATTTCAAAGTTACTAAGCTGTGATTGCAATTTTTCAAGATTTCCGCCTTTAATAATTTGTTTTGCAACATTATCAATTTGTTCTGCGGATAATACAATATCCCCAAAATGTTTTTTTAAATTCGCTTCCTTTGCCGTTTCCCAAACCTCATGAAGTGCTATTCCTATACCTACAATCGCTTCTACAAACAACAAAAGCGGATGTGCGCTTATCCCTGTCGCGAGTCCTTTTAGAGCCGCTGTTATACTTTTAATCTTATCCACAATTTTAGCCGCAACAAAAGCGCCCGCAACAGCCGCAATACCTATTTTTATTTTATCGAAATTCTGAACAATCCATGTAAAAACAGGTTTTAAATTATTCCATAATTCTTTGCCTTTTTTAACTGCGGACTTTACAAACCCCGCGATTTTTGTGCTTATATCAGGAAGCGCGTCCGCGATACTCCTGATAATAGGCGTAACAGTTGGTTCTATCTCTTTCATAATCTGAATTTTCATATCGTCGGAAGCCGACCCCAATATAGCAAGCGCTCCACTGAAGGTATCGTTCATAGCCTCCGCCATTTTATCAAGAGTACCTTCTGAATCATGAAGTTGTGTATTCAGTTCTGACCACCGGTTTGAAAATTCATCTGTATTTGCTGTCCCTTCCTTAACAGCATCAAGAAGGTATTTGAATTGAGTATAATAATTGGTACCCGCGATATCCTTTAAATTCGCGGCTATCTCGTCCGTTCCCATACCTTCCATAGCAGTGTTAATGTCTGTAAGTACAGCTTCAAGTCCCCTGAATTTGCCACTTGTGTCAAAAACGTCAACCCCAAGATTCTTCATCGCTTTAAGAGAGGTTGCGTTCGCGGTCATTCTTACAAGCATAGAGTTCATAGCCGTACCAGCTTCCGACCCTTTTTTACCATTATCCGCAAGTATACCGAGAGCTGTTGAAAGGTCATACATATTAACTCCCGCCGCTCTTGCCGCGCCGCCGCTTCCTATAACAGCCTCCATAAGCTGTGTTGCCGTCTGATTTGACTTGTTGTTGGCCTGTGCCGCAACGTCAAGATATTCCGTTAATTGTTCAACCTCAAGACCCATTGCGCTCATACTGTCGGTAACAAGGTCGGAGGTTGTGGCGAGGTCGGCTCCTGTAGCCTCGGAAAGCCTTAAAACAGGCATAAGTCCGCTTATACTTTGTTCCGAACTCCACCCCGCTAAAGACATATAGCCCAATGCGTCGGCGGCCTCCTGCGCCGTTTTTGTAGTTTTTTTCCCCGCTTCCATAGCCGCGTTCTCCAAAGCTCTGAATTCATCAGAAGTTTTCCCAACTCCCGCAATAGCTGCCGTATTCGCCATACTCTGCTGAAAATCCTTATATGTATTCGCCATATCGGCAATACCTATCCCTCCAAGAACAGCAGCCCCTATTTTAGCGATACTGCTGAATGCCTTTTTCGCAACCGCTTCCGCGTTTGAAAATGTACTGTTATATGAATTTCCCAATTTTGCGTTAAGCCTGAAAGCCATTTCATACATTTTACTTCCCATATAATCCCTTCCTTCTATAAAAAAAGCCCCCGTCAGGAGGCTTAGCATTTATATTGAGGAAATTACATAATTTACAAATCTTTTTCAACTTCCATATTTTGTTCATACGAGTATAAAACCAAATGTTTTGACACATTTTGAACTGATTTCATCCCTATAAAAATACTAATTACTGTTGAAAGTACAATAAATGCAGTAAAGAATATTAAAATATATACAATTATTCTTAAATATCCTTCTTGTTTCTCTTGATTTTTTTTCAGCGAATCAATAGTCTTTAATCTAAAAAAAAGTTCATCTTCTTTACTTAACTCTTTTTTCTTTAAAAAAAACTCTCCATTAATCTTAACTAAATCTTTTGATGAATAATCTTTTAATAAAACCTTTTCTTCACCTTCATAAAGTCCCATTTCAATCAATTTACTATTGATATATCTTTCTTTATTTTTTTTAGAGTCATCATTTTCACCATTTACCAAAATAATTTTTCCATTACTATAACTTTCTCCATATTCATTTATTTCATCCTCATCATCATTAAAAAACCTTCCCATATAAACACTCCCTTTATATTAAAATAACACATATTAATAATATCAGAAAATGGCACTAT
>CAYLJL010000050.1:0-9066 GCA_964384005.1 uncultured Lachnospiraceae bacterium
AAAATCTGCGTGCCGGACTTTGTCTGGCGACTTGATTTTGTTTTGTATGAAAATTATGACTTTTACGGAAATGACAACGTCATTTCCTGAAGTCAAATTTTCTCCTCAGTCAGGCTGCATGGGCGAGCAGCAAAGCAAAGCTTTGCGACCAGCCCGGGCAAAGCCCATCTTGCGGATTAAAGTCTGCGACGCTTTTTGAATCTCTATTCTTCAAAAAACTCATATTTTTTTATAATCTTAACTTTTTCGACAGCCTGAAACGCGTTTATTTAATATAATGCGTTTACTATACTTTTCTGACGCTTCCGGCGTTTACTGACAATCATACGGAGGGCAAAAAATGAACAAATCAATTAAAATAGGCAAAAAGATTATTTCCGAGGATTCTCCCGTATATATCATAGCGGAAATGTCGGGGAATCACAATCAAAGCTTTGACAGAGCGAAAAAAATTATAGACGCGGTAAAAAAAACAGGAGCAGACGCGGTAAAGCTTCAGACATATACTCCCGACACAATAACGATAGACTGCGACAAACCCGCTTTCCGTACAGGCGGACTCTGGGAAAAGGAAAAAACTTTATACTCTCTTTACCAAAAGGCGTATACTCCGTGGGAGTGGCAGGAAGAACTTAAAAATTACGCCGAAAGTATCGGTCTTGATTGTTTTTCCTCCCCCTTTGACCTTACGGCGGTTGATTTTATGAGTAAAATAGGAATGCCCGCGATAAAAATCGCCTCTTATGAAATAAACGATATTCCTTTAATAAGAAAATCCGCCGGAACAGGAAAACCTGTAATAATCTCTACGGGAATAGCCCGCCTTGAGGACATAGAAAGAGCCATAATAACCTGTAAGGAAGAAAATAACGAGAATGTAATTCTTTTAAAATGTACGTCCGCATATCCCTCTCCCTATGAGGATATGAATATAAAATTAATTCCCAATATGAAAGAAACATTTGAGTGTCTTGTGGGACTTTCAGACCACTCCGCGGGTTCAGAGGTCGCTTTAGGCGCCGTCGCTCTCGGCGCTAAGGTAATCGAAAAACATATCACGATAAAGCGTTCCGACGGGGGAGTCGACTCCGAATTCTCAATGGAAACGGAAGAATTCGCGAAAATGGTATCACAAATAAGAAATCTTGAAAAAGCTTTAGGAAGGGCAACCTACACGCTAACAAAAAAACAGGAGGAAGGAAGGCTCGGCTCCCGTTCATTGTATATTGTGGCCGACGTAAAAAAAGGAGAAATTTTTACGGATAAAAACCTTCGTTCAATCCGTCCCGGGGACGGGCTTCATACAATGTATTACGAACAGATTTTAGGGAAGACCGCCGCCGCCGATTATGAGAAAGGAACCCCGTTAAGCTGGGATATGATAGGGTTCACTGATTTACAGGAGGTAAAAAAATGAGTGAAAATTCAATAGCCATAATTACGGCAAGAGGGGGAAGCAAACGAATCCCTCATAAAAACATAAAAGAATTTTTTAAAGAGCCTATAATAAATTATCCAATAAGGGCGGCGTTAAACAGCGGTATATTTGACGAGGTAATGGTTTCCACAGACGATGAGAGAATCGCCGAAATCGCTGAAAAAGCGGGAGCGGAAGTTCCTTTTATGAGAAGTGAGAAAACCTCGGACGATACCGCTGCAACGGCAGAGGTTATTTTAGAGGTACTGGAAAAATACCGTTTATCCGGAAAAACTTTTGACTACGCCTGCTGTATATATCCGACCGCCCCTTTTATAACTCCCGAAAAATTAAAGAAAAGTTTAGAAATTTTAAAAGAAAAGAAGGCAAATCGTGTTGTGCCTGTCGTGCGTTTCTCATACCCTCCCCAACGGGGATATATAATAGAAAACGATACTTTAAAATATAAATGGCCTGAAAATTACCCAAAAAGGTCGCAGGACTTAGAACCGCTTTATCACGACAGCGGACAGTTTTATTTTTATAACGTAGATTTTTTTATAAAAACAAAAGGCTTGAATTTTGACGGTATGTATCCCCTGATTCTTTCCGACCTTGAGGTTCAGGACATAGACACTCCCGAAGATTGGGAAACGGCGGAAATAAAATACCGTATATTAAAGGAAAAGGGTCTTATATAATGACAGGAAAAAAAACAATGGCGGTTTACGCCAACGGCTCTTTATCCGTTGGAATGGGCCATATAATGAGAACCCTTGTAATAGCCGAAAAGCTTAAAAGGGAATTTTACGTGTATTATATATGTAAAAACGGCGCCGAATATAAAACAGGGGTCTGTGAGTTAAAAAAAAGAGGCTATACGGTATATTTGGAAAATGAGGATATATCGGCGGACATACTGCTTTTAGACAGCTATGACGTTTCGGAAAAAAACTTGAGCCGACTAAGAAAAAAATATAAAAAACTTATATACATTGACGATTTGAATAAGCTTTCATTCTATGACTGCGATATGATTATTAACAAAAACTACGGCGCCGAAAACTTAATATACAAAGTTCCCGCCGGCTGCAAGATACTTTCAGGCTCTCTGTACGCTCTTTTAAGAAGTGAATTTCAAAAAAAGGATTTACCTTCCCTTTCCGAAAACGTGAAAAATATTTTAATCACAATGGGAGGAACAGACCCGAAAAACACCTCGGTAAAAATACTTGATATCGTAAAAAACACACCTTTTAATTTTAACGTGGCGTTAAGCGTCGGATTTTCGGACAAAACAAAATCCGGGCTTGAAAAACTGTCGAAAGACAATAAAAATATAAATCTGTTTAACAATCCAAAAATGGCGGAATTAATCTCAGAATGTGACATGGCCATAACAGCGGGAGGAGGAACAGTCCACGAAATCGCTTCCTTGGGCATTCCGCAAATTATGATAGCCGTAGCCGAAAATCAGTTATCTTCACTTTCCTTCGGAGAGAACAACGGATTGTATATATACGGCGGAAAAGAAGAAGAAATAACCCCCGATAAATTTTTATATCTTTTGAATTCGCTGGCGGCTGACTTTGAAAGGCGTAAAAAACTCTCAGAAAGTCAAAAAAAAGCCATAAATAAAAACGGAGCGGATTTAGTAGCGAAAGAAATAAAAAATCTTTTTCAATAATCAAACGGTAAACCTCGTTTAAAAAATTCCCCCCAAAGGATTTTAAAAATCCCTTGGGGGGTGTATATTTTTATCTATCTTCCCGTCGAAAAATTAAAGTTTTCATATATAGCAAAACAAGCGAATAATGAATTGACAAATCATAAAAACCTGATATATCCAACAATTATTTTGTTGTTTTACCATAAAAATTCTTCGGATTACTCTAAAGCTTTTTGCAGTATACAGCCGACCTGAGCCGCCGTAAGCTCATTGCCTCCCGTAACATTACATCTTTCAAAGAAATTTTTACTTTCGGTAATTTCCTTGGGAACGCTGTTCTTATCAAGTACAAACTGTAAAAGAAGCGCCGCGTCCTTAACCTCAATTTCTCCGTCGCCGTCCACATCTCCTAAAATAAAATCATTTTCCGACGGGTCAGGGTTCGTATCCATAACTCCTAATTCCTTTTCCCTCATAACAGCGTCAGAACCGCCCACACGAATAAGATATTTTTCGTTCTCATCTAAATTACTCTCAAAAGAAAAGGTAAATATCCCGTCATTTAAAGCGACTTCCGACTTCTCATAAGTATCTATATAAACGGCGTCGGAAATCTCATAAACATATCCATCTGTTTCCTTGTACTTAACAACAGAGACGGTATACCTCTGATATTCCGATGGTTCTTTAATTCTTCCCGTCACGGTAACAACTCCGTCAGAAACCTGTGAACCTGTTAAAATAATCTCCGTATCAGCAAATACGTTTGAGACGGTACAGGCGAAAGAAAGAATTACAGTCAATAAAAAAGCGATTTTCCTCATATAAAACATCCCTCCTATACACGTTATAAGGTTTGAAATATCAAGAAAATTATAGCAAAACAACAAATTAACACAACAAAAAATAAAACCATAGGCGCCGCCCGCACCCGCGGGCTGTCCAGCGCTTTGGCTCTGCCAAAGCCGACTTACACCGCCCGCGTTTCTTTGCGGCGCTTATTAAAAAGGGTCTGACCCTAAACTTTATAACAGAAAGCTCTTTCCTTAAAATTTTTTTATTAATAAATTGGATTGCTATAAGCCCAAAAATATAATTTCGCTTCTTGATTATTTCCCCGCAATAATACGTTCTTTTTTATTTCTCATATTCAACAATCATTCCCATTACAGTCTTATTGGCTCCGCCGCCCCATGTATAGATAGGCTTCGAAAGGTCGTCGAATTCAGCGGAAAAAGCAAGGAATGTCGACGGGTCGGCGTCTCCCGTCTCTGCGGCCACAAGTTTATCGCCGTCAAGCTGACCCAGATACTGAACACGTCTCTGCCCTCTGTCAAAATCGCTTTCCTCGTTATAATATATGACTGTTACTTTGCACTTTGAATAGCCGGGGAAAGGATTGAAATACAGACAAGCTTTATCTTTGCTTCCGGAACCTCCTTTAAGACCTCTTGTAAAATTAAATGTCTCGGTGCTTCCGTCATTTTTTGTATAAGTATAGCTGTACTTTCTGTTCTGAGAACTGAACGCGCCCAGACCGTTAAGTCCCTCAATAGATTCAAGCGCCTGACCGTCGCTGCTGCCAACGTATCCGTCAAATTTTGAATCTGAGAAATTATAGGCCATATAAGCCGGCTTAGCCTGTTCTTCATAGGTATGCTCATATTTCTTTGAATAAGGAACCATACTGTTAAAGGAATCCCATATATGAATTTCCATTTTTTCGCCATTCACAAATTCGCCCTCAATAGTATAGCTTCCCGAATCATTTAAAGCCGTTTCCGTAGCCTTGGATATATTTCCGCCCTCATCATATACGGCAGCAATAAGACAAGCTGTCGGTTCGGCCTCATCGCCGTTGTATTTAACCTCAATTTCAACTGTATTATACAAAGTATCGGTAAAGTTTGTTATTTCATAAATATCAACGCCGTCGGCCGGTTTTTCTTTAATTGATTTCATATTGTAAACAGCTTCTTCAACTGTTTTATCAAGTTCGTCAAGGTCAACCTCCGTATCCACGGCTTTAAGCGCCGCTTCATAAATTTCCGTCATAATTCCCCAGTTTTTTTCTGAGTAATTCGTACTGTCATAGGATTTATAAGCGTCTTCCACTTCTTTTTTATATGCCTCTCTCTGGGCGTCTGTAATAACATTCTTTATGACGCTCACAACAGGGAAAGAAACCTCTTTCGTAACCCCGTCGACAGTAACTGAGGCGGTTATAAGAGCTGTACCCTCTTTTTTATTAGCTCTTATAACGCCGTTTTCCCCGACAGCGACGTCTTCGTCGCTTGAAGTATAAGAAACCTCATAATCGCTCGCGTCCGCGAAATTCTCGTCCGTCATAATCGCCTCAAGTTCAGGGTCGATGGTTTTAATAGCTTCGGCGAAAGAACCGTCGGGATTAACCGCGCTTATAAGAGAAATTCCCGTCGGGATTACAGAAACCCTTTTAAGTTCTTTTTTAAGGCTTCCCGTAACGGTAATGTTCGCCGTAAGGTTTTCCGCGTTCTGAGAGTCGTCTCCGACCATAATTGTATATTGTCCCGCCGGAACATAAATACCGGTTGTTTCCTCATTATAGAAATGCAAATCCGAAACATTCACTTTCATTGTGACTTTTTTTGTTTCCCCCGCCGCAAGACTTACTCTTTCAAAGCCTTTAAGCTGTTTTAAAGGTAAATTAACGCCGTCTCCGCCCGGAGATTTAATGTAAAGCTGAACCACTTCGTCGGCAAAAACCGAACCTGTATTCTCAACGTCAACACTTACCTCAAAATCGCCGTTGGCGTCGACGCTCTCCTTTGAAAGACTGAGATTTTTAATTTCAAAATTTGTATAGCTCAATCCGTAACCGAAAGGATAAACGGGCGTACCGCTGTAATACTGATAAGTTCTTCCGGGAAAATCATCCGCGAAACCTTCCGGAAAATTTTCAGGCTTCTGGCTTCTTTGTCTTATGCTGTAATCATTTCTTTCCCATTTGATATTTTCGCCGTCCCTCTGGTCAATACCATCGATTCGCATAATCTCAAGGTCCTGCGGGTCATACCATGTGGTTGAAAGTTTTCCCGAGGGGCTTATATCCCCCATAAGGATTTTAGCCATAGCGGTTCCCTGAGTCTGCCCGTTATAGCAAGTCCATAAGACAGCTTTGGCGTTGTCTATAAAAGGTGAGACGTCTATTTGCCCCACCGTCTGCATTACGACGACGGTTTTGTCAGGATAAGCCTCTGTAAGCGCCGAAACATGGCTTTGATGCTCAGGAAGCAAAATACTTGTTCTGTCGTTGGACTCTTTGGCGTCGGCGGTAGTAGTGCCGGCATAAGCGATAATAACATCGGCGTCATCAAGCTCCGTTTTATATTTATCCACACTGAAATCTGAGTCTACACTTAAAGTAATATATAAAACCGCCGTTTTGTCATATCCTCCGTCCGCGCCGGTATAAGGTGCGGATACCGTCTGATAATTTATGTCGGAACCTGTTGAGGCAAACCCAATCTCTGAATAATTTTGAGTAGCGTTGTCATATCCTATATAGATTGTACCGCCCGGACAGTCAGAGCCCGCGGCAATCTCCGCCTCAACCTCCGTAACCCCGCTGAAGTCAACGTCCGGAACGGAAATGACAGCGGTTCTTGTAACATTTTTAAGTTCGCCGTTGTCTATGGCCGTGCCCTCTTTTCTGTCCGCCTTCGATAAATCCACGTTTACCTTAGAGCCGTCAGATTTAATAAGATTCAGGGATTTAATATTGAGTATGGGAGTTTCGTCGGTAATATTGCCAAGATAGCTGAGCTTCGTATCCATACCTTTTTCCTCAAAAATATTCAGAAGTCCCTGATAAGGAGAAACTGTTTTCGTAGGTTCTCCGGAATAATCCCCAAGATAAGCCTCTCCGGCAAGATTTCCCACTATAGCGACTTTTTTAACGCTTGATTTAAGAGGGAGATAATTATCCTCATTTTTAAGCATTACCCATGATTTTTCCGCCGCCTCCTCAGCCACGGCAACGTGTTCATCAGTTTCAAGAACACTCGCGTCCCCGGCAAAGCTGTAAGGAACGTCCGCCTCGCTGTCAAATTCACCCGTTTTCATTCTGGCAAGAAAAGTACGATAAAGAGCGATGTCCAAATCATCCTCGCTGATATAGCCGTTATTTACCGCCTCTAAAACGTTGGCGGCGGACATAGCGCTTCCGCAGTCCATATCGTTTCCGTTTTTAAAGGCGAAAGGCAGAGTTGCCGACTGTGGAATCGAAGCCAAATCAACGTCAGGGAAAAGAGTACGTTTAAACGTCTGGCGAGTATGAAGATTGTTCACGGCTCCGCAGTCACCTGTCACATATCCGTCAAAACCCCAGTTTCTCCTGAGCAAATCGTTGAGTATGTATGAATTTGCGGGAGAAGGTATATAATCGTAAAGAATCTCTCCGTTTCTCGTAACTGTGGTAGCGTTATAAGAACTCATAACAGAAGCGGCGTTTGTTTCCTCCATTATATCCTGAAAAGCCTTTCCGTAATAATCTCTGAGAGTCTGTTCGTCCATAACGGAAGTTCCGACCTGTCTTTCAGACTCGCAGTTGTTCGCTATAAAATGTTTTAAAGTAGCGATAGTTTTGAGATATTTCTCGTCATCGCCCTGCATACCGTTTATAAAATTAATGCCGTATTGAGCGGTCAGATACGGGTCTTCACCATAAGACTCGTCATTTCTTCCCCAGCGCGGGTCTCTCGCCATGTTAATAGTCGGCGACCAATAGGAAAGGCCGTTTCCTCTTGAACCTGCCTGATTAAGCTTTCCCCTCGCCTCTGTGGAGGTAATGTCCGCCGCTCTGTAAATCAAATCCCTGTCCCATGTATTGGACATGGCCATACTGGACGGAAAACTTGTCGCCTTTCCTTCTCTTGCGACTCCATGTATGCCCTCTTTCCAGAACTGGTACTTCTGCACTCCGAGACGGCTGATTGCCGGAGCCTGATTCACAAACTGCCCCGCCTTTTCCTCAAGGGTCATTCTTGAGACCAAATCCGCGGCTCGTTCCTCAAAGGACAGACTCGTATCCTTATATGGAAGCACCTCGGCCGCGAGAGAGACTTCATCTTTCAAAGAATCAGTCCCGTCGGCAAAAACGGCGGTTGTGTCAAAAACTCCCGTAAAAGTCATAAAAAAAGCAACCGTCAATGAAACAATTTTTTTAAACTTCATATAAAAACCTCCTTATTTTAAAAAATTCATACCTTACGGCAATTTCGTAATAAACATTAGTTATATATAGTAAACGCATTTATTTAATGCGTTTACTCCGCGTGTCGAAAAAGTCGACACGCTTGCAGAAAATGCAAGCATTTCCTGCATTTCTCAAAATCTGCGTGCCAAACTTTGTTTGGCGACTTGATTTTGTTTTGTATGAAAATTATGACTTTTACGGAAATGACAATGTCATTTCCTAAAGTCAAATTTTCTCCTCAGATGGGCAAAGCCCATCTTGCGGATTAAAGTCTGCGACGCTTTTTGAAGCTTTATTCTTCAAAAAATTCATATTTTTTTATAATTTTGACTTTTTCTACAGCCTGAGTAAACGCATTTATTTAATGTGTTTACTGTTTTTATTGCCTTCTATCCCACGCAAATCAATTTTTGCGGCTTCTATCCGTCTTTTTCTTGTATTTTACCGAAAAAGATGATAAAATAAAAGACATATTGTAAACATAACAAGCCAAAAAGTGAGGAGATAAAATGCTGCCTTTTTATGAAATAAGAAAAACCGAGCTTACTGTAAAACATAACACCTATGAGGTAAAATTTCCCGAGCATTTCCATAAGTATATTGAGCTTTTATATGTCTATGACGGGGCACAGCACATAAAAATAGACAATAAGGACTATCGTATAAATAAAGGAGAGCTTGCCGTAATATTTCCCGATATAATACATTCTTACTTTACGGCGGAGGAAGAAACCGCCGACGAGC
>CAYLJL010000051.1:0-9054 GCA_964384005.1 uncultured Lachnospiraceae bacterium
GGAAAATACCGCCTATAGGCTTCTAATTTAATTTATAAATCCTAAATATTATAAATCTTAAATAAATTAAGATTTGTTTTTTCACTACTCTTTGATTTCAAAAGGAGTTGACGGAGCGTTTGCGTTTGGAGTAACGATTGTCCCTGTATTAGCTGCAAGATTTCCTTCGGGAAGTACCTGACTCTCATTATTTACGGGCTGTGTAAGAATATATATAAATGCCAGTGCTTTTGCGGCTCTTGCTCTTGTAACCGCTGTTTTTGGTTCAAAAGCGGTTCCGTTCTTTACAGCGCCTCTCGAATATGTCAAATCCGACCTCATAAGACCAAGATTATAAACTTCTTTCGTTTTTGCGTAAAGTCCTTTATTCACCTGGTCAATATCTGTTAAAGTATCCCAGCCATACATAGGATAATATTGTCCTCCATCACTAACAATATTAGGGTCATAGTTAGGGTCATCAGGACCTATACTTCCGCCGTTATAAGCAGTCATATAAGCAGGTTTAACCCAATTTCCGCCTGAATCCCTGCCGAATTTGGCAAGATACGCGTCATAAAGTATAGCCGCCATAGCCTCTCTCGTCAATACAGCGTCGCTTGCGATAAGAGTTTCGCCTACATACTGAGGCTCAGGATTTGCCACAATATTAGCGGAAACCGTCGTATTCCCGCTGACAGTAAATGTGCATTCTTTTCTGGTGTTGCTGCCTGTCGCTGAAGAAACAGCCTTACCGCCGACAAGAATAGAATCTACAAGATAGTTAGCGTTTTCTCTCTGAACAACAACTTTGATTTCATCTCCATTTGAAACGGAAAGAGATTCCGTACTGTTTTTATAATCGGAAGAATACATAACGCCAAACAATCGGCCTGTACCGCCTCTTGTATAAATGTTATAAGTCTTTCCTGCCTCAACATCGAAATCCATAGCCTTATAAATATTTGTCGAACCGGTTATATTGTCCTCATCTATATATTTCTCAGTAGATTCATTATTAAGCTCTCCGCATCCAACTCTCTTGTTTTGCGCGGCTCTTATATAAAGAGTAAGTGTACCGGTCTGTTTTGCGTTATATACAAATATTTTATTATTACCTGAATGAGTTTCAATATAATCTGTAGTGATATCGGAATTTGCGCTGAACTTTCCGCTGCTGTCACTGCCGGATGTTACCGCTCCCGGCGCGATTAACGTAAAATAATCATTATCGGAAATAGTAGCATTCGCGGTGATAGTTTTCTTAATATCGACAGTAAATGTTTTATAATCCGATTCATTGTAAATGGTAATAACCGCGCCTGTCGGCTGCGTAACCGATACAGTATACTCATTCGCTGCCAAATCAACATTACCGTTTGACGAAGAGTTGATTGCAGTTTTTAACGATTTATTGTCAGGAGAATTTGAAGCGAGAGTAATTTCCTCAGCTCCGGCGGCCTGAAGTTCCGCATAGGTTTTATTATAGCTTGAGAGAGAGTTTTCTTCAAGTCCGAAAGCCTTTTCGGCACTTCTTGCGAATTCGCCTACAGTCATTGAATTAGTAGGATAAAATTTGTTGTTTGAATCTTTCTTCATAATTCCAAGGCTTAAAACCTTTTCAATAGAATTTCTGAAATAATAGTTATCCTTAGCTTGTTTGGTAGCTCCCGGAACAACATCTACAGCACTTACGTCAGAAGCCATTTCAGGGAACACTTTAGACCAATCCTTGCTTGCCGCGGAATTTTTAACATCCGCTTTCATATATCCCACAAGTTCCGTCATAATAGACTTATCAGTATAAGTATCCGCCTGAGCGACAGACTGGTCATAAATACTCTGAAGCATAATTCTGCACCATTGTCTGCCTGCCGACTCCTTATAATGAGTACCGTCTCCGGAAGCGCCGTTTGCGGTAGAGCTTCCGTCAGAGCCGCCCGGCATTTCTCCCGCTTCAATACTATTGTAAATTCCTTTTATTTCCTCCGCGTCCAACTTATCTATGTAAGCCTTGGCTCCTGCGTAAAGTTCAATCAGACCAACCCCACTGTCTGAGGCAGCCTTGTTTCTCATATTTCCCGGAGCGTCAGGAAGAAAACCGTTAGGTTTAGCAGTGCTTTCAGAATAACTTCCATTACTTGTTCTTGGCATAGCGGTTACTAAAACAGGAATCATTCCCCTTGCTTTAATAGCCTCAACGTACATATCAAGCCATCTGTTATATAAAGCGTTGCTCTTTGTCAAATCATTATCAACATTTGTACCTCTGCCGAAACGTGACGTAACAGGTTCGCTTGAAGAATTTGTTTCATCATTGTGAGCGGAATGTATAAATACAAAATCGCCCTTCTTTCCTTTTATAAGGATATCATCTGTTCTGCCCTCTGTATAGTTGCTCTTCATAGAGCGCCCGCCCATAGAATAATTTATTACATTAACCTTGTCAGTATCAAAATAATCAATAAGAGTCTGTCCCCATGAACTTATAGTAGCGTTAAATGTATAAGTTTTCTGAGTAGAATCCCCAAGAATATGAATTGTCGGTTTGTCTCCCTCAGCGTTTACAGAAAGAGGAGTAACTTTAATAGACTTAACTCCTACAGTCTTTGAAACGCTCGAAGTCGGCAGAGCTGTCGGCTCAATTTCTATCTCAATGAATTTTTCTCCTGTAGCAAAATCATAAGACCATTTACTGCCGCTCCATTTTGCGGATGTTTGTCTTGCGACAAGTCCCGCTGTGTCCCAGGCGCTGGTTCCGGTAAGTCTTGTCGCGTCCATACCTGTCGGAGCAATCTTTGTATCGCTGTTTGAGCCTGTAACCTCAACCTCAATATGGTAAGCGCCCGCCGCGCCTGTATCAACTCTGTAAATCAGACCGCCGTAATTCGTACTATTAGCCGTATTTGTGAGATAATTTCCGTTGCTTTCTGTTACTTTAGCTCCGTTCGAAGATAAAGTAATATTAGCGACATCAGCGACCTTTCTTTCAGCGCCTGACGGCATAATAGAACTTGAAACTGAAACAAAGCCCTGACCTTTTTCTGCGCTGTAAACAGGAACTTCCGTCATGCCTGTAAAGTCAATATCAAAAGCTTTGCCAGCTGTTTTAGGATTAATAACATAAGACTTGCACAGAGGTTTCATGCCTCCAAGTGAATCCCAGACAAACACTGAATCCGCCTCAATTCCGCTGATAGTAACAGTATCACCCGAAACATTCATAGTTTTCATTTCTTTTAATTTTTCACCCTCGTATTTAGCCGCAACAACGATACCGTCTGATATATCCTTTAAAGTAACAATGGTATTGCCGTTTAAAACCTCAACATTTGTAATAGCGGCGTTTTCTGTTATATCTCTGTCGTCGTCATCGTCTTTGTCGTCATTATTATCATCAGACGACCTGACAACATCCTTATAAGTAACCGTTATATCGGAAATACCAAAAGGAGTAGTATTTGCGCTGTTGGGATAAACCGCAAGATTCAGATTTCCCTTTTCAAAATTCGTCGGAAATCCTGTAAATTCAAATGTCTCTGTTTTGTTATTTGACCCTGTTCCCCAAGCCGTCATAGTTTTTGTTTTATAGTTAATTTCAAGTGAAATGTGACTCACTGTAGTAAAATTAAATTTTCCGGCTACATTAAGCCATTGATGTTCCGCTATATTACTCGAACCGTTAAAAGTTACAGTACCGTCTGCCATATCGAGCTGATTCCAGTTATTATTGACTCTCCATAATACAAATCTGGCGGCGTCCTCTGCCGTTTTACAGGTTGTATCCGGAGTTTTTGATGTCAGGTCGATATAGGAATAATTCTGATCCTTTACATTAGCGGTTACAGTAAGGTCATACTCCACCTTTATTATATCGGAAGTATCAATACTGTCGCTCGCGCCCGCGGTTTTAGCCAAAGCGATAAGGTCATATACTTTATATGTGCCTGAGCTTGTACTTGGGCCAAAAGAAGCGCCCGTATTAACAGTTTTGTCTACAATTTTCTCAGCTGTAATATTAAGAGGAGTATCAACGCCTGTTTTGCCTGTAAGAGTGGTTTTTCCCTCCTCGGGAACAGTAACGGTAAACTCGTCACTTGATGAAACAACCTTAACTTGGTAGTCAATGCCTGCCGCACTCGCGGGAACATTTTCAATAGTTCCCGTAGCGCTTGTTTTTCCGCTGTTAATAGTTACAACCGCCTGCTTAATCAAAGCGCCGTTTTTAGTTATTGTAACAGTATAATCGCAATCCGTATTATTAGTTGTGCTTGCGTTAATAGTCACAGGTATATTAAATACATTTTCCGAATCTGTTGTAGCGGCAATAGTTACGTCAATAATTTTTTTGTCGCCAAATCCTGTTGTTTTATTCATTGCATAGAGAACAATGTTTGTATTGATAGCATCTTCTCCAAAAGCGGGACGAATAACCTCTATGCTTTTTCCGTCGTCGGATACAGCGGCGTTATCGGATATGCTTTCCCACTTGAACTCAATATTGCTGTCTGTAGATTCAGGCAAAGTAATTTTTGTTTCATTTCCCGCCGGAATCGTAATATCTGCGGCGTTCATCTGAGCGTCGACGTCAGAGAGATATTGCTCTGTAAATCCCATAGGGTCCCATTCATCGACTGAAAACATACTCTTATTAAAATAATTTCTTGGGTTAAACTCAAGAATTTGCCACTCGTCAAGCACTGTACCCATTCCCGCGGAAGTATTGACAACTCTTTTATTTAGGTCAACGTTACTTCCGCTTCTTTTTTTTGTGCCATACTCGAAGAAACGAGCTTCCTCTTTTTTGCTGCCCGACATATCAGCCCAGCCTAAATCGCTGACTGCGACGTCAGCGTTTCCTGTTGTTCCGTTATCATCAATAGTCGTATTAAAGAAAGTAACCTGAGCTGCCTGCCCCCATGGTCTTCCATAACTTATGTCACCGACATTTGAACGTACATGATAAATCTCACAATTATAGAAAAGCAATCCGTACGGATTATTAGCGTCTGTTTTAACCGCCGTTATCGGTCCGCCATAATCCCTGTCGGACATACCTTCCCAGCCGATTTTACAATTATCAAATACAGCTGTTGCCTCGCCATATATATAGTCTGTTCCGCCAATTAAGGTACAATTTTTAAAATAAGTTCTTCCTGTTCCTATATAAACAGAATCCTGATTTCCTCTCGCGTATACGTTTTCAAGAGTAATTCTGTCACCACATATAGAAAGAGCGTGACCTCTTTCATTAAACAAATAACTCCTTGCGAGATAAGCGCTTTCTCCCGCGCTGTATTTTTTAGTCAAATCATAGGAGGTCGGATTTCCTTTGCTGTCTGTAGTCAGAGGCTCGACATATATTTCCTCTGTGTCCTCATCACAAATAGTCAGACAATCCCTTGATGGCAGGCTGCCTGTAGGCGTTACATGGGCGTCCTGTTCTCCCTTTGTTACCATAACAGGTATACTGTTCACAATATGTACATCTTTAAGGGTAATATCATGAGAACCGCTTTTTACGCTGAACGCACCCATAGCGTCAAGATTTCTCCCGCTGTTTCCAAGATTGGCAAGCCATGCTGAGTTGACGCTGACATCCTTGTGAGCGACACCTTTTTTGTCATAATAAGATATTCGGGTCACACCTGTAAGTTCTTGCCCTAACTTATAAACAGTAAAGTCTTCCTCATCATTTTTAATATAACTTCCGCTGCTGTCCTTTCCCGCCGCGACATCGCTATATCCATACCAAGTTCCGTCGTTTGTCCAGTCAATATCAGAATCATATCGTCCGTCAAGCCCCACGTTTGAAAAACAATAGCCTGTACAATAATACCAGCTCCATTTAACATCTCCTTCTTTACCCGGTGTTTTTTGGATAGTTACATAACTCAGATTATTTTCAATAACAATCTGTTCCTCATAAGTACCCGGGTCAATATTTATAATGGCTCTGTTTTCTTCTCCTGTAGGCTTGTTATTCTCAACCGCGTCTAAAGCCTCATTAATTGTTTTGTACTCACGCTCCGCGCCTACAAAATATTCGGTCAGGCCTTCGTCAGTCGCTAAAACAGCCGTAGCCGGCACCACTGTAGTAAACATCGTCGCAAATGACAATAAAGACGCAGCCAATCTTTTTAACTTCATTGGCAATCACACTCCTTTACTATGTTTAATAAAATGTTAAAAAATATAACTTCAATCCAAAGGAACATCGGATAATTAAAAATTAAAAACAAGTTCAGTATAATCATCTATAGCAAAATAATAAAACAATGCGATTACCAAACCATAAAAAACTGATATATTCAACAATCATTTTATTACTGTGCCTTGAAAATGCCGCAGATTTCTATAAAAATTAAATAACAGCATTGACTCTTCTGATGAAAAAGTAATGTAAAATAAAGATTATCATCCAG
Source organism: uncultured Lachnospiraceae bacterium (assembly GCA_964384005.1). GTDB lineage: Bacteria > Bacillota > Clostridia > Lachnospirales > CAG-274 > MGBC114079. The sequence continues at coordinate 6,405 of CAYLJL010000051.1, forward strand.
CGCTTGATTTTACTTATTACTGTCCGAGGTTTCCATTAAATTATATACAAAAATTATATCATAAAAAAATCACACATCATAGTGCCAATTATCAAAAAAGCGACCATGCCACTAAATAGCCTCTCATAATTCAAAAATAAAAATAATTTCAGCGGAAATGGCAGATATTCAACATTCTCACCGCGCTAAAGCCGATTATACCGCCGAACCAATACTTATAAATATTTCTTCCAGATTTCCGCCAGCAAATTAAAGCCGTCCCGAATCTGAGAAATTTTCAGCTCTCCATAACCGATATTATAAGTATTTTCAGGGACTGTAGCTCTTTTTGTATCCTCAATACAAGTTGTTAAAGCGCTTATTTTAATTCCGTTTTTAATACAAAGTTCTCTTGCTTGTTTTTCAGAAAGAGAGATGTCAAAAAACATATTGCAATACATACCGGCTGTATCTCCTGTTATTTTTGTTTTATAAGCCAAATCGGAATTATAAACCGATTCCTTGACAATTTTTGTTTTTTCTCTGTAAATATCACACATATAATTAATATGTTTTTCATAATATCCAAGGTCAATAAATTTAGACAGCGTAACCTGTTCAATTCTTGAAACTCTGTTCAGGTAATAAATTTTTTTATTAAACCACTGTTCAATGAAATCATCGGGAGCGACGATATAACCGATTTTCATAGAAGGCGCAATAGTCATTGAAAAATTACCAAGATAAATAATATTTTTTCCCTCTGAAAGTTCCCATAAAGTTTTTTCATTTTTTCCATATTGGAAATCATTATCGCCCGCGCCCTCGATAATGTACCTGCCCTTGCCTTTTTTAGTCCATTCAATCAGAGTTTTTCTCTTTTCTTCTGAAAGAGTAACCGCCATAGGTAAATCATGAGTTGGTTCCTGATATAAAACTCCATCGTCAAAATTATCAAGTTCTTCCAGACAAATTCCTTTATCGTCGCTTGTTATATATTCAATTTGGCTGCCCATCTGAAGGGCAGCCGCTCTCACGCGGTAATTATAATAATTATTCATAATAATCTTTTTTTCAGACCCGAATAAATTAAAAATTTCCCTCAGAAGGTCTTCATATCCTGGTCCGATAATAATTTGCTCTGTTCTGCACTTTATATTTTGAGTTCTGAACAAAAGCCGCCTGATACTTTTTCGAAGACACCATTCTCCTGCCTTTTCTCCATGCTGAAAAAGCCCTGTGTCTTCTTTAATTGTGGCGCGTAGAAGTTTTGACCATGTCTGAAAAGGAAGCTTAGAAGTTTCTACGCCATTAGTGCTGAAATTGTAAATCCTGCTTTTCATTTTTTTCTGTTTTTCGTCCCAAATCCTCTCTGATGAAACATAATAACCGCTGCCTTGTTTTGAAATTACATATCCATCGTCGGAAAGTTTATGATACGCGTTTTCAACAGTTTGTCTGGAAATCCCCAGTTCTTGAGAGAGTTTTCTTTCTGATTGAAGCTTTTCAGAGGAAATAAGGTATCCGTTTTTAATTTCATCAACAATATTGTCATAAATTTGTAAATATATCGGTTTATTAGACGTTCTGTCAATCTTCACATTTACACCTCCTCTTTTTTAAAAAAGGAGCTGTATCAAAAAATTAATACATCTCCAATAAAATCAATATCTAAATTAACGTGAGTTCGATGAAAAATAACAGCGAAACGTCAGTTTCGCACAAAAGTTTTTCCCCCGCTTTTTTCAAAAAGCGGGCGAAGTTTGAGACAGAGCCTCAAGGTTTTTACGCTTCAAGAGCATTTTGGGAGGTTTGGAACCTTTTTGCGATAGAAAAAGGTTCCATTAGCTATAAATTTTCATCGAACTCACGTTAAATTATATAGTAAATACCGACAAATTAAAAAATAATTTTTCAAAAAACTGAAGTGTCAGTGTTATTTTTTATGAAATATGACACTAACCGTAACTTTTAAGTTTGAAAAATTATTTTTATTATCCTTTGTGCGGTGTTTCCTACACAAAAAATTATTCGGTGCGTTGACAAAGTCTGTGACGCTTACAAAAGAAATATCTTATAAACATATAAAAAGTTCCTATTCAACCTTTTTTACTGCTTTAGGAACAAAATTTTTGCTTTTCCAATAATTTTCTTTGCTTTTTATCCAGACATAAGTAGCAATTACGCACAAAATTCCAAAAATAAATCCAATAAGCTCATTATAACCTAACCCCATTAGTTTTGTACCAAATATTCCGACAACAGTTCCTATGACCAAAGCCGCACAAGGCAAGCCATACATAATCATTACCGCGGCTATAAAATTCGTTTCCTCAAGCGCGATTTCAACAGTATCTCCAATAGTAGCGTCGCATTGATTATAAGCTTTTATAAGCATATCCTGGGTTTCCATACCCACACTGCACGCTCTGCATTTAGCGCATGCCTCCGTTCGCTGAAGCTTAACAAGGACTTTATTGCCATCAACATCTATAACACTGCCTGTTTCAGCCATAAAATAAAACTCCCTCACAATAAAAATAGAATTCAAAAAAAAAGACTCTGCCGAGCCGGTTATCAATAAGGCTTAAAACCTTAAAATAAGGTGGTTTTAGCTCTTTATGCTTCCTCGTTTTACATACTGAAGTGCAACTTACAAATTCACATAAAG
>CAYLJL010000052.1:0-8997 GCA_964384005.1 uncultured Lachnospiraceae bacterium
CGCAAAAGTCGGCTTCGCCGCCCGCACTTCTTTGCGGCACCAAAAGGCTTGCGGGTGTGGGCAAAGCCCACGATTTTTAATGCTCAAAGAGTATTTTTGGAGGTTTGGAACCTTTTTGCGATAGAAAAAGGTTCCAAAAAAATTAAAAATTTCAAAAATTGATTTCCGTGGAATAATTATCGGTTAATTAAATCATTGTAAATTTAAGTAAGAACTTATATTTAATCAGAGTAAAAATCCTTTTTTAATTCTCTGTTTATCAGAACCGGAAGCCTTTTAAAGTAAACAAGTCCGCCTCGTTTACCGTATTAAAGCTTTAAAAATTCTCTGATAAAATTAACCGATAATCACCTGAATTTTACCGTTTGCTGTCAAATCTTCCATAGCTCTGACCGTTAAAAAACTCATCATAACTCTGTTTAACCTGCTGTGATTTCTTCAGGCTTCGTAAATTATTTTTAGTAAGCTGCAAAAGACTTGTCATAATTTTCTGATTTTTCTTGTCAAATTCAATTATCTCCTCGACAATACTTTTTATTTCCGCTTCAGTTTTTTCAATATTTTTGTAAAAAGAAGTTTTTTTATCCTCATCTAAAATAATAAACTCTTTTATTTTTTTGTCAAGAGTTTGACAGTTTTTAAACAACAATTCTATTTTGTTCAAAAAATTATAAATTCTTTCAACATATTCTTCGGCAACCTTAAATTTTCTTTCCTTAGTCATTTCAAGAATAGTCAGAAGACAGTCCTTTTTTTGTTTCAAAAGCTCTGATAAACGTTTTTGGTCATTAGAATTCATAGGCAATTCTCCAAAATTAAATATTAATCAACACTGATTTAATGGATAAAAAAATACAACTTTCGCTCTGTTCTTTTAAAAAATTATTTTTTCTTCCGAATTAATCAGCATTTCCTTAATAACCTAACATAGCATACAGCGCGTCAAGCTGAGAATTAGAACTTGTGATAGACGACTCCATAGTAGAGAACATCAGATAATATTTTTCTTCCTTAGCGATAAGCCTTTCTTTTTCGGCGCTTATTTTTTCGTTAAGCGCTTTAATTTCCTTGCTTAAAGTATTCTCATTTACGGAAGCTGTATTAACGATACCGGCCTTTTCACGGAGAGTACCGTTTGTTCCGATAGCCGTATTTATAATGCTTTCAAAAGTATCCGCGAGACCCTTGCCCGTAGTAGTATTATTTCCTGTGAAAATAGACTGAATATCGTCAAGATTGTTTTTAATAGCGTCCTTGAGCTTTTCCTCGTCGATAACAAGTTTACCGTTATCGGTATAATTTGAGGAAGTTGTTATGCCAAATTGATACAAAGCGACGCTGCTGCCGTCAAGCTTAGTCACGGAAGTATAAAGAGCGCTTCTCATTTTGGAAAGAATGTCTGTAATTGTACTGTCTCTGTAGAGAAGACCTGTTTTTGCCTTTTCCTCCCAAAGTTTGATTTCGTCCTCGCTCATTTCTTTCTTTTCCTGGTCGGTCAAAGGTTCGTAATATGAATAGTCGTCGCTTTTCGCTCTTGTTTCCTTAACCTGTGTGTTAAGGTCGCCGATAAGAGTATTATATTCGTCGACAAAAGTTTTAATAGTGTCATATATAGCGTCCACATCTGTCTCATTGCCGAGAGTAATCACCTCGCCGTCGGCAGTCACTCTGTTTAAGGTTATGTTCATTCCCTCAAGGTCAATATCGTTTGATGTACGGGTTGTTTCAATTCCGTCAATTGTCAGAACCGCATCCTGAGCGACTTTTTTATGCTGTTCCGTATCAGTGTCCATAGTAGCCGTATCAAATCCCATAGCGGTTAAAGTCTTAGCCGACGCCAGGTCGCTGCCGAATTCTATTTTATTCACTGCGCCTGATTCGTTGGCCTCAAAGGTAAATTTCTGGCTTGTAGCGTTATAGCTTACAGTAACTCCCGCGTCGCTTGAATTGATATTTGTCATAAATGTAGCAAGGTTGTCATCTTTTGAAAACTCAATTTTCTCACCGTTTATAGTAATGCTCGCCTTGCCGTCGCTGTCCCATATACCCGAAAAAATATCCTCAAGAGTTGTAGTGCTTGAAACCTTGCTTGAAGCTGAGCTTATGTTGAAATAATTCTGAAGGTCGTTTGAGCTTTTAAGGGTGGTATTGTTAATAACACCATAAAGAGTGTCGCCTCCGTCAGAAATTTCAACGTCGCTTCCTTCCGCCGACAAAACAAGATTGTCGTCGTCATCTATTTCAGCTGAGAGATAAGCGCTTATATTGACAGTTTCTCCTTTTGAATTTACAGCCGTAGTCAAAGCGCTGTTTATCTTGTCTGCGATAGAAGTCTCCGTATCCGTATCGCTGTTTGGTATAATCGTCACGGTATATGCCTCTCCGTTGACGGTTACCGTAAAGTCTCCGCCCCTGTTCTGCAAAGTTGAGGCGTTTGACGCGAAAACAGCGGTACTTTCTGTACTTGTTCCCGAAGCGCCGATACTTACTTCATGACCCAGATTTGGATTTACCGAGAACTTGCCGTTAGCGTCTAAAGAAACGGAAACCTTGTTGCCCATTATTGACGTACCGTCTCCGTTTGTACCGATTTTTTCCGTACCGAAAGCTGTTTTAAGCTTTTCGTTTATTTTATTCTCAATAGCGTCCGCCTGGTCGGCGGCGCTCATATTTTCCAAATCCACTCCTGTGAAATCGTCCGCGTTAAGGGTAATGGTTTTAGCCTTGCCGTCAAGAGATACGCTGAAGGATAACCCGTCGCCTTTAATCTTGCCGGAGAGAGCGCCCAAATCCACGTTAGCGTTGCTTTCTATATTTTTTCCGACATTTCCTTTACTTACATAAGTATCGCTCTGAGCGAGCTGAGACACCTGAATTTCATACTTCTGAGAGGAAGTCGACTTATTTATTGTAATAGCGTCGGATTCTCCGCCGTTAGAGGATTTGACAGTGTTTTTAAAGCTGGCGAAAGCTGTAGAGTATTTAAGACTGTTGCTTGTTCCGACGCTTGAAAGCCATTTGTTCTGAAAATCCTGAAGCTTTGTGATAACGCTTCTGTAGGCTTCCTGCTGCCACGTTTTCCATGTAACGTTTCTCTGATATCTGAAAAGCTTGGAGCTTTCCGCAAACATAAGCTGTTCAACCATAGTGTCAGTATCTATTCCCGAGCCTGAAAGGCCGGTGATACGTGTTGTGTTGGTATACATAATAATTCCTCCTTAAAAATTTAAAAATCAAGCATAGCAAAACAAAATAACAATAAGCGGATAAGATTAATAACCCTCCCGTATATCAGGGAATCATTTTATTGTTTTGCGCTGAAAACCTTGCGAAACGCTATATATCCGGACTTAAAAATATACAGTGCGGGAATAAAAACCGCCGGTATAAAAAGTCGTAAAATAAAAAAATAAAATCAAAAAAATAAAGTCAGAGCGTTTATAAGAATTTACGCCGATTGTTAAAAATATAAGTGACATTTGCTTTTTATATTAACTATATCGGTAATAATCAAAATAAACTTAACACTAAAAAGCAATAAAAAACCACTAAAAATTGCCTGTTATTTTTATCATATTTACATTATTTTTAAGAACAGAATAATCATTTTTCAGATAAAAATCAAAAGCGGGAGTATTTTTGTCCGTACTAATCTCAATAACTTCAATACCGTCTTCAAAAAGGATTTTCCTGATTTCGGAGAGAAATTCTGAGCCTATGCCTTTTTTCTGAAATTTTCTGCTGATAAAAATTTCGGAGATACGATATTTTTTCACTTTAAAATAATCGGAGATAATCCCGACACATATTCCGACCGTAATATCATCTTTGAGAAATACAAACCCGCGGAACTTAGGAGTTTTAAAAATATCGGTAAAATAATCAGAAACGGCTTTATATTGAATCCATTGATAATTAAAGGGTTCGTTTTTATAAATATCAAAAAAAATATCAACAGACTTTTCAAGGTGCTTTTCCTCAAAGTTATCAATCATTATTGACAACCCTGTCAAAAGCTTCAGCCCACTCGTCATAAAGGGGTTTAAACTCATATTCGATAATATCGGCGACTAAATTAAAATCGCCGTTTTCCATCCCCTCTACCATTTCCGCGACAAATCCTTTGATATTCTCATCATCAATTTTAATCTGCGTAAGGTCTGCGGTATATTTTACAATTTGCATTGTTGCCATAAATCCCTCCGAGATTTGAGCGATAGCGTCAATTCCCTCTTTTTTTCTGAGATTGGCGCAGGTCTTGTCAATTTGTGAAAGGACTCTGCACATATACTCAAGTCCCTCGTCAAGCATCTCAAATTTTTCCTCACGTATTTTATCGTCCATTTTTTCTTCCTCCTCATTTTAAAGCTTTTACAGATTTAAGAGCCGCCTCAAGCTGCATAAGCCAGTCTTTTCTTCTTATAGCGCTTACGGCGACTTCGTCTTCCTCGTCAATTCTTTCCAGTGAGGAAACAAATCTGTTGGCGTATTCTATATAATAAGCGACGCCCATCAGCATTTCGATTTTTCTTTTAGCCTTTTCAATTTTTTTATCATAGTCGTCAAGTTTGGCCTCAATCCCGATAATACTCTTTAAATTTGAAGCCGACCTGAATTTGAGGGCTTTTCTGTACTTGTCAAAAAGTTCTTTTTCCTCGTCGATAAGTTCAAGAATTTTGTCAATTTCGGCAAATTCCCTTTCCATATCTGAAAAAACCGTTTTCTTTTCCTCCTCGGAAAATACAGGGCCCTCCGAGAGTACGCCGGAAATAACCTTATCGACGTCGACAGTATCGCCGCAGTACTTATCAATAGCCTCTCTGAAAGTAATAACCTCCGTATTTTTAATCAAAGCGCCGCCTTCGGTCGCGTCAATCAGATTAACTATTCCCTGTTTGGAAGCTCCGTAATCGGCAAACCACCTGATGTAATACTGGAAAACGGGGTCAGACATAACCGTTCCTCCGCCAATAGCCGGTATTTCTGTTTTTTGATGCTCAACCTCATCGGGATTTTTAATCTTATGGTCGGTTCCGTCGACGTGACACTTGTTTTCAGTATACGCGAGGTCCTGACCGATAAGTATAATATTTTTACATCCCATAGCTTCCGCCGCGCTTGTGCAGTCGCAGGCAACCGAGCCGCCGCCGTAAGTACTGACAATTTTCTTTTTGTATTTGCTCATAATAGCCTGAGAGCAGGAGTCCGTTTCCGACATCATAATAATATCGGCACCCTTATGAGAATCCACAAAAGTTTTACGGACTCTGGAGTCGTAAATAAGAGGAATCCCGTCGTACATTTCGGACATACCCTCCTGTAAATTGTCAGCGGAAACTATAAAATCAGGGACAATACCCTCGGCAAGCAAAACCTTTGCCGCCACAAAAACCGATATAATAGGTATTTTCCCCTTAATTTCCTTAAGGAGGCGCATATTTTTTTTAAGGGAAGGCCCCGCGGATACAATCACGGCGGTTTTTCCCTGAAAAACATTGTAAAACTGAGCTATACTGTAGGAGTTTAAGATATTGCCGATATTCTCAAAGGAATTTGTGGCCCATAACATGCTTTTATCAAAAACAGTGGCGCGCCCTATCTCATTGTCTTGCATCATTTTCTTTGTGTTTTCAAGAAAAGCCACAAATTCTTCAGAGTAAACCTCTCTATAAACGGGCAGAGCGACAGCCTTGCATCTGTTAAAATAATCGCCGTCAATAAGACGTGCCATAAACGAGCCGAAGCTTTCGCCGTCGCTGTCGGCGACAACATAAACGTGTTCATTCTCAAGAATATCGTCGCAGTGTCCCTCGTCGATAATTTTTGTAAACAAAGCGGCGTTCGGCTCATAAATACATAAATGATTTCTTTTTGAGCATTTTTTAAGGAGAGCCCTTATAAAATGTCCAAGCCCGAAGCCGAAAACGAGAAATATAGTATCGCTTTTTCTTTCTGTCTCATCGGCGAATATTTCCGCCTCTTTAACCGGGCTGTATTTGCTGTGAGCGTAAACGCTTCTGCCGTTCTTCTCAATTTTAAAAGTAAGGCTGCCGTCCCTGCACCTTTCAAAAACGACGTCGGAATAATCTTCCCTGCGATAAAACACCCTTTCGCCAAATTTCTCAAAAGTGCTTAAACCCTGCACAATGACCCTCTCCTTTGTCAGAATTTTTTCATAAGTTCTATAACATATTGAAGCTCCTCCTCGGTCAGCGACGGAAACATGGGAATACTGACCTCTCTGCCGTAGAAATACTCGGCGTCGGGAAAATCTCCCTCTTTAAAGCCGAAATTATCACGATAATATGGCATAAGATGCAAAGGTATATAATGCACCTGAACCCAGACGTTATTTTTTCTCATATACTCAAAAAATCTTTTTCTTTCCCCTGAATTCTGAAGCAAAACAGGATAAAGATGGAAAGCGTTGACAGTATCCTCATTGTCGTAAGGTTTAATAACCTTAAACTTATCAGAATTTTTAAACTCATCATAATAAATAGCGGCTATCTGGTTTCTGCGCTTTAAAAACTTATCGGCTTTTTTAAGCTGGCTTATACCCAGAGCGCATTGAATATCCGTAATGCGATAATTATAGCCCAGTTCCTGCATTTCATAGTACCATGGTTCTCTGCCGAATTTAAGCATATCAGGGTTTCTGGTTATTCCATGACTTCTGAAAAGTTTAAGTTTTTCGGAAAACTCCTCATTGTTTGTAAGTATGGCTCCGCCCTCTCCCGTAGTAATATGTTTAACGGGGTGAAATGAAACCATAGCCATATCGCAGAAATCGGTTATATTAAATCCGTCTCTTTTGGCGCCAAGGGCGTGGGCGGCGTCGTGAATTATAACAATCCCCTTTTTTTTCAGAGGCTCGTAAATTTTTTTAAGGGGATAAGGATTTCCGCCGTAGGAAACAGGAGTAACAACCTTGGTTTTTTCATTTACAAATTCAAGAATTTCATCTGAGTCAATGTTAAAGGTTTCTTTGTCGATATCCCGAAAAACGGGAACAGCGCCCATATAAAGCCCCGCGTTGGCAGAGGCGGCGAAAGTAATTGGGGAAGTAATAAACTCGTCGCCTTTTTTTATTCCGCTGGCGAAATAAGCGCCATGGAGGGCGGCGGTACCGTTTGAGAACAGCACGGCGTATTTACAGCCGCAGTATTCGCAAAGAGCGTTTTCAAACTCCGAAACCTTAGGCCCCTGAGTCAGATAATCAGACTCAAGAACCTTTATAACCTCTGAAATATCGTCGTCGTCAATATACTGGCGACCGTAAGAAATAGTCCGCATACAGAAACCTCCTTATTACAGGCAGTCAGCTTAAAAAACGGATAAGTCCGGCGGCAAAAAGTCATTTTCGCTTATGTTTCAGCCGACATAGCTGAGCTTCCGCCGCCTTGGGAAAATAATTTTTTTCTTGCCTGCTTCTGTAACTTTTCAAATTGACTGACTATATCAATATTTTCCACATTATCCACAAAGTTATCCACAACAATTCACAATATTAACAAAATCCGTTCTTTTTTAGTTCTTTCTGTAACGCCGTAATACCAAGCCATTCAGTATTTCCCCCCGACGTATACTCAAACCCCGGCGTAACCTTTTTCCCTTCTGTCAGCCTGCTTTTATTAGGATTCCACCAGTCAAAATGAGGAATAATGATAAAATGCCTGTCGAATTCAACGGTAAACCGTGAATCATCTTTTGTGACCATCACCTCATGTATTTTTTCTCCCTCGCGGATGCCGACCTCTTTAAGCCCGCACTCCGGAAGCATAGCTCTTGCGAGGTCAATAATTTTAAAACTCGGTATTTTGGAAATATAGGTTTCTCCGCCGACAGCTTCCTCAAGCGCCTTATATACAAGTTCAACCCCCTGGTCCAAAGTAATCCAGAACCTCGTCATATCAAAATCAGTTATAGGCATTTCCCTCACGCCCTTGTCAATAAGTCCCTTAAAAAAAGGAATAACCGAGCCTCTGCTTCCCGCGACATTTCCATAGCGTACAATGGAGAAGCTTGTGCCTGATTTTCCGGAATAAGCGTTTGCTGATATAAAAAGCTTATCGGATACTAATTTTGTACCGCCGTATAAATTAATCGGATTAACCGCCTTATCCGTGGATAAAGCGACCACTTTTTCAACACCGCAGTCAAGAGCGGCGTCAATAACATTCTGAGCGCCGTGAATATTTGTCTTTATGGCCTCAAAAGGATTGTACTCACAAGCGGGAACTTGTTTCATAGCCGCCGCGTGAATAACATAATCCACGCCCTTAAAAGCACGGTAAAGTCTTTCCCTGTCCCTTACGTCGCCTATAAAAAATCTGATATTGGAGAGAATTTCGGGCGTTTTCATAGCGAGTTCCTTTTTAAGAACGTCTTGTTTAAATTCATCTCTTGAATACACAATAATTTTATTTGGATTAAATTTCTCAAAAGTCATTTGGATAAATTTCTTTCCGAAAGACCCCGTACCGCCTGTAACAAGAATATTCTTATTGGTCAACATAACAATCTCCTTTGTAAAAACCTTCAGGAAACACCGCGCGAAGGATAATAAAAATAATTTTTAAAATTTATGGTTAGTGTTATTTTTCAAAAAAATAACGCTGACCCTCAAATGAGCGCCGCAAAGAAACGCAGGCGGACAAAGTTCGGCCTGCCCGCGCGGGCAGGCTTTATAACCGGCCCTTTGTGAAACAAAAGCACTGATATTTATAAATTATTTTTATTTTTTGAATTTGCCGGTGTTTTCTTCAATATTAATATATATCGGCATTAATATCAAATTTTTTAACGTCTTTTAAAAACTTTTCTTTATATAGTCAATCAACTTAAAAATAAACAAGTTCGATGAAAATTTATAGTTAATGGAACCTTTTTCTATCACAAAAAGGCCGTCCGCGTTTCTTTGCGGCGCTTATTGAAAAAAGCGGGGGAAAAACTTTTGTGCGAAACTGTCGTTTCGCTGTTATTTTTCATCGAACT
>CAYLJL010000053.1:0-2819 GCA_964384005.1 uncultured Lachnospiraceae bacterium
TTAAATTAACGTGAATTCGATAAAAATTTATAGTTAATAGAACCTTTTTCTATCGCAAAAAGGTTCCAGACCTCCAAAAATGCTCTTGGAGCGTAAAAACCTTGAGGCTCTGCCTCAAACTCCGCAAACTTTTTAAAAAAAGTTTGACAAAAACTTTTGTGCGAAACTCCGTTTCGCTGTTATTTTTCATCGAATTCACGTTAAATTATTATGAAAAATATCAAGATTGCCCATAAACAGAAAAATCTCCCTGCTGAATTATAAAGGCAAGGAGATTTTTCTGTTTTGCGGTAAAAATTAAGTCTGTTATTATAATGGTTTCATTGTCGGGAAGAACAAAACATCTCTTATTGACGGAGCGTCTGTCAGGAGCATAACAAGTCGGTCTATACCCATGCCAAGCCCTCCGGTAGGCGGCATTCCGTATTCAAGTGCAAGGAGAAAGTCCTCGTCAATCATATTTGCCTCGTCGTCACCGTGTTCTCTTAACATCTCCTGATGCTCAAATCTTTTTCTCTGGTCAATCGGGTCGTTAAGCTCGGAATAAGCGTTGGCGAGTTCACGGCCTACGACAAAAAGCTCAAATCTTTCGGTATAATCAGGGTTATCGGGTTTCCTTTTTGTAAGAGGTGATATCTCAACGGGATGGTCCATTAAGAAAGTCGGCTGGATAAGTTTATCCTCAACATATTCCTCAAAAAATGAATTCAGAATATCGCCTTTACGGTGATGTTCCTCATATTCAATATTATGTTCTTTGGCGATTTTTCTCGCCTCATCAAGGTCTTTTATCTGTGCAAAGTCAATACCGGCGTATTTTTTTACGCCCTCAAGCATTGTTATTCTTTCAAAAGGCTTTCCGAAATCTATTTCCGTACCCTGATAATTGACTTTTGTGTCCCCCGTGACCTCTTTCGCGACAGTTCTTATCATTTCCTCAATTAAGTCCATCATACCTTTATAATCGGTAAAAGCTTCGTATAATTCGATTAACGTAAATTCGGGATTATGTCTTATGCTTATACCCTCGTTTCTGAAAACCCGCCCGATTTCATATACTCTCTCAAGTCCGCCGACAATAAGCCTTTTTAAAGGAAGTTCAAGGGCTATTCTCATATACATATCAATATCAAGAGCGTTATGGTGAGTGATAAAAGGTCTTGCCGCCGCTCCGCCGGCAATAGTCTGGAGGGTCGGAGTCTCAACCTCAAGATAATTTCTGCTGTCAAGAAATTTTCTGATACTTTTTATTATTGCCGAACGCTTGATAAAAGTTTCTCTTACATCGGGGTTTACAATAAGGTCGACATATCTCTGACGATATCTTAAATCCTGGTCTTTAAGTCCGTGAAATTTCTCGGGAAGTGTCCGGAGACTTTTTGAAAGCAGCACGACCTCATGAGCTTTTATGGAAATTTCTTCTTTCTGGGTTTTAAAAACAACGCCCTTTATTCCCACTATATCGCCTATGTCAAATTTTTTAAAATCGGCATAGTTTTCTTCCCCTATATCATTTTTGCTTACATAGCTTTGTATTTTGCCGTCACGGTCCAATACGTCGCAAAAAGACGCTTTCCCCATAACACGTTTTGATATAAGTCTCCCTGCTATGGAAACTTCTTTTCCATCAAATTCATTAAAATTATCTTTTATTTCTTTTCCGTGGTTTGTAACGTCATATTTTACTATAACAAAGGGGTCTTTGCCGGCTTCCTGAAAAGCGGAAAGTTTTTCTCTTTTTACTTTTAAAAGCTCGGTCAGCTCCTTTTCGTTATCGGGTATTCTGTCAGACATTTTTTTCAACTCCTATTATTGTATATCAAGAACTTTGAATTTTAAAACTCCGTCGGGTGCGTCAACGTCAATATTATCTCCTATGGAATGACCTAAAAGCGACATTCCGAGCGGCGATTCGTTTGAGATTTTACCTGAAGACGGGTCCGCCTCCGCGGAGCCGACTATTGTATATTCAATTTCTTCCTCAAATTCCTCGTCGTAAAGTTTAACTTTATTTCCTATGTTTACTTTTCCTGTGCTTATTTCTTCTTCATCAATGACCTCGGCATTTCTGAGCATTTTCTCAATAGTTATAATTCTTGCCTCGATTTCCGCCTGTTCTTCCTTAGCGGCGTCATATTCGGCATTTTCCGAAAGGTCGCCCTGTCCCCTCGCTTCTTTTATTTTAGCGGCAACCTCTTTTCGTCTTACAACTTTAAGGTTTTCAAGTTCATCCTCAAGGTTTTTAAGTCCCTCGCCTGTCAGGACTATTTTTTTATTTTCTTCTGCCATTACAAGCACACTCCTTAATTCTTAAAAAATTAATCGCTATTTCTTTAAAATTATATCCCACATAAAAGTGAATGTCAATATTTTTTGTTAAGCAGTCACGGAAATCAATTTTTGCTGCCAGCCTTTTTGCGATAGAAAAAGGTTTCCAAAAAAAACTAAAAATTTCGAAAATTGATTTGCGTGACTATATACATAAAAACTTGAAAAGTATGCTGAATTGTGATATAGTTTGAATAGACGGTATTTTTATACAGGCAGATAAAAATTCTATGAACGGCGCTGAGGAGGAATATTAAATGGAAGCGGAAAAGAAATCAGCCGGAAAGAATATGAAGAACTATCAAAAGAAATTTTTAAGTATAACAGACTTTTTTGGAAACTTCATGCCAATAGAGGCAACGCCCCCAAAAAAATATTTTATTCAATGTTTCTTAACGCTTCAGGCGTTTAAAAATCAAACCGCCTTTCGGTGAAACAGCGCCGCGAAGAACGCGGGCGATGAAGCCGGCTTTTGCGCCGCAAAAGCGCTG
>CAYLJL010000053.1:2832-8793 GCA_964384005.1 uncultured Lachnospiraceae bacterium
ATTGAATTGATGTAATTTCGCGGTTTCGAAAGAAGTCTGCTGTAAGAATTTATTAAAAATAATGTTTGGAGGTATTTTTTTGAAAGATTTTTTTTGCGGAAACAGGAAGAAAATTTCGGAAACGCTCAAAGACGGAACGGCTGTCGTTTTATTTGCCGGAAGCGCGCCTGTCAAGAGAGGAGACGAAAAATATCCTTTTTCTCCCGACAGAAATTTTTATTATTTTACAGGGCTTGACAATCAGAATTTAATTTATACGGCTTATAAGGCTGACGGGGAATTTTCAGAATGTCTTTTTCTGGAAAGAAACGACCCTGTGGCGGCAAAATGGACGGGGGCGGTAATCGGAGAGGAAGAAGCTGAAACTAAATCGGGAATTTCTGAATTTAAGTTTATTGATGAGTTTGAGGTTTTTTTCTCGGGGATTGTTTTTTCAAAGGGAATTGAGAAAATTTATCTTGATTTGGAAAACAGAGAGATGAAACATTTTACCCCGGCTTTTGATTTCGCGGGAAAGATAAGGGCAAACTATCCTTATATGGCTATAGAGAACTGTTATAATTTTTTCGCTGAGTTAAGGCGGATAAAACAGCCTTATGAAATAGAACAGATAAAAAAAGCTATTGATATTACAAAAGAGGGTTTTCTGCTTATGATGAGAAACGCCGGTGCGGGAATGTATGAGTATGAGATTGAGGCGTATTTTGATTTTGCCGTGAAAAAAAGAGGAGCGGCTGATTTCGCTTTTAAAACTATCGCCGCCAGCGGTAAAAACGCCGCTATTCTCCATTATTCCGAAAACAGAAGTATTACAAGGGACGGTGACCTTATTTTAATTGACGCGGGCGCTCAGTCCGGATATTACAGCGGAGATATCACAAGAACCTTTCCCGTAAACGGTAAATTTACCGAAAGGCAGAAGGTTATTTACGATATTGTGTTAAGAGGTCAGAAAATGATTATTGAAAGTATCAGGCCGGGAGTGCCTTTTAAAAGCCTTAATGAAAAGTTAAGAGAATTTTATCTTGAGGAACTCAAAAAAATAGGTTTTATCGAAAAGGGCGGTACTATAGACGACGTTTCTGAGTATTATTATCACAATGTCAGCCACACTTTGGGACTTGAGACTCACGACGCCGGAAGATACAAAGAGGGTCTTTTAAAACCCGGTATGGTTATGACTGTCGAGCCGGGACTTTACATTGAAAAGGAAGAAATCGGCATAAGAATTGAGGACGACATTCTTGTGACGGAGAACGGATGCGAGGTACTGTCAAAGGATATTATCAAAGAAATTTCAGATATTGAGGAATATATGGGTGGCTTAAATGAGTATACTTGAGGAGGAGCTTTATATCCCTGTTAAAAAGTATTTTGAAAAAAAAGGTTTTCAAATCAGGGGAGAAGTTAAAAACTGTGATGTGGCGGGGGTAAAGGGAGATATTCTGCTTGTTGTGGAGCTTAAAAGGAATTTCAATCTGAAGCTTGTCTATCAGGCTATGGACAGGCAGAAAATTACAGATTATGTATATGTCGCCATACCAAGACCAAAAAATTTTAAAAGCAAAGAAGTTTTTTATATGAAAGAACTTTTAAACAGGCTTAATATAGGGCTTATTTTGGTGAATTTCGGTGAAAAGCGTACGATGGTGCAGACAGTGGCAAACCCTGACCCTGAAAGGTTTACAGGAAAAACAAGCGGAAGAAAAAAAGCTGTTTTAAAGGAGTTTAACGAAAGAACAGGGGATTTTAACAAGGGTGGAAAGAATAAGACCAAAATATTGACGGCGTATCGCGAAAAATCAATAGAAATTGCCTGTTTCCTTGAAATTCTTGTGAAAGGAAGCGGGGCTTTGCTTAAAAGACTGGGATGTGATATAAATTCAACGTCTGTTATGTACAATAATTTTTACGGCTGGTTTTACAGAATAGGAAAAGGAATTTATATATTAAGCCAAAAAGGACAGAATTATTTAAACGGTGAGGAGTTTGCCGATGTTATTGAATTTTACAGAAAAGAGGCCAAGGATATATGTTTAAAATATCAAGAAATGAAAAATGCTGGTGCGGAAGCGGCAAAAAGTACAAAGTCTGCCACGAAAGAAGCGACGAGAAAAATTTAAACGGTTATGCTGCCGACGGATATATTATTCCGGATAAAAGCCTTATTTTAAACCCTGAGCAAATAGACGGGATAAGAGAAAGCGCCAGACTTTCAATCAAGATTATGGACGAACTCGACGGGTTTATTAAGGAAGGCATTACTACAGAGGATATCAACAAGACTGTACACAAAATGACCATTGACGCCGGCGCCTATCCCGCTCCCCTTGATTACGAGGGATTCCCCAAAAGCGTTTGCACCTCTTTAAACAACGTTGTCTGCCATGGTATACCTGATAATACTGTACTTAAAAACGGGGATATTTTAAATGTTGACGTCACTACTGTTTTAAATGGGTATTATTCTGATATGAGCAGAATGTATTTAATCGGAGAAGTCTCCGAGGAGGCGAAAAGACTTGTCCGGGTTACGAAAGAATGTATGTTCGCGGGAATTAACGCCGTAAAGCCTTATATGCCTGTGTCTGAAATAGGAAACGCCATAAATGAGATTACCGACAGGGAAGGTTATTCCATTATACGGGCTTTAAGCGGTCACGGCGTCGGACTTGAGTTTCACAACGAGCCTATTGTTGAGCATTTCCGCACCGACAGGAAAACAATGATTATGGTTCCCGGAATGGTTTTTACCGTTGAGCCTATGATTAACCAGGGTACTTTTGAATGTGAGGTTTTAGATGACGGCTGGACTGTGGTAACCAAGGATGGTAAGCTTTCCGCTCAGTGGGAGCATACAGTTTTAGTTACGGAAACAGGGGTTGAGATTATAACGGAATAGAGAATGGCGTAAACAGTCCCTCATCAGAACCATTATATCAAAGAACTTGAAAAAGAAAAACCTTGAGGCTTTGTTTCCCACGGAAATCAATTTTCGTAACAGCGAAACGACAGTTTCGCACAAAAGTTTTTCCTCCGCTTTTTTTAATAAGCGCCGCAAAGTCAACTATAAATTTTCCTCGAGCTCACGTTACATTAACGTCCTTTTCAGCCAGTTTTCAAAGCTTTCAGTCCATTTATTGGTGCCTTCAATGTCGGCGCATTTCACAATTCCCAAGCCATGCCTTCCGTCGGGATATATGTGAAGTTCAAAGGGTACGTTTTTTTCTTTTAACGCGAGCGCCATTTCAAGAGAGTTACGGACAGGAACGCTTTTATCCTCAAAGGTGTGCCACATAAAAACAGGGGGCATATCCCCGCGTACGTTTTTCTCACAGGATAATTTTTTGTAAAGGCCGGGATTTTCTCCTGAAATTCTTTCTTTTGAGCCTTTATGACAAAACTCATCATTCATTGTGATGACAGGGTAACAGAGAATACAAGCGTTTGGTTTAGCGGAGGTTTTGTCTGTTTCATCTTTTGGGGAGTATTCCTGTTCGTCAGAATATTCCGTCGCCAGACAGGCGGCGTGAGCGCCCGCCGAAAATCCCATAATTCCGATTTTTTCGGGATTTATATTAAATTTTTCATAATGAAATCTTACATATTTTACCGCGCGTTTTACGTCGACAACGGGGGCCGGATATGAATACGGCTCAATTCGGTAGTCTACGACAAAAGCGCTTATATTCCGCGCATTCAGCCATTTCGCTATGGGCGCCCCTTCGTGTTCCGCTCTATGGGTGTATCCGCCGCCGGGAACTATTATGACACAGGAGTGGATTTTTCCGTCGTCTATTATGTAGGGGGTTATTACGGGCGCGGTTAAGTTTTCGCCTATATTGTATTTTTCATTAAAAAAAGGAATTTCTCCATTTTCCCAAAGGTTTATTTTTTCCATTTTTTTATTCCTCCCTGATAAGCGGTATATAGTGACTTTAACTGACGTTTGTATAAAATAATTTCAGACTGTAAAAAGGTTAGAATTATATAAAAATATGAATTTTTTAAAGAGTAAAGATTCAAAAAGCGCAGCGGATTTTGAGAAATGCGGGAAATGCTCGCGTTTCCCGCAAGCGTGTCGGTTTTTTTCGGCACGCTGAATAATTTTTATATATGTTTCAAATTTTTTGAGAGAAGCTCCTCAACAAAGTCAGCCATTTCTTTTTGTGTTTCCGCCTTGTTTATGTGAAAACGAGCCTCGGCACAATGAGGAAGTCCTTTTATATATTTTCCCAAATGCTGCCGCATTTCACGAACGCCTATATATTCTCCTTTGTACTTTACAAGCATATCAAGGTGTTTTAAAGAAAGGGCGAGTTTTTCCTCCGCTGTCGGTTCTGGAAGAAGTTCTCCGGTGTTTATATAATGAACGGTACGGCTGAAAATCCATGGGTTTCCCTCCGACGCTCTACCTATCATTACGGCGTCGCATCCTGTATACTCAAAAAGCGCTTTCGCTTTTTCGGGACTGTCGACGTCTCCGTTTCCTATAACAGGAATTTTTACTCGGTTTTTTACTTCTTTTATTATGTCCCAGTCGGCTTTACCGCTGTAATACTGCTCTCTTGTACGCCCATGAACCGCGACGGCAGAGGCTCCGTTTTTTTCCGCTATTTCCGCTATTTCAGGAGCGTTTATACAAGTATCGTCAAAGCCTTTTCTGAATTTTACGGTTACGGGTTTTTTTACGGCGGAGGATACACTTTTAATAATTTTTCCGATAAGTACGGGGTTTTTCATAAGAGCGGAACCCTCGTTGTTTTTTACTATTTTTGGTGCGGGACAGCCCATATTTATGTCAATTATATCGGCGTATTCCTCAATTTCTTTTGCCGTATCCGCTAAAATTTCAGGGTCGCTTCCGAAAAGCTGTACCGCGCAGGGACGTTCTTTTTCTGATATTTTCAGCATTTCTCTTGTGTTTTTATTTTTATGGAAAATCCCTTTAGCGCTTACCATTTCCGAGTAAACAAGACCACAACCGTGTTCTTTGCATATAGTTCTGAACACAAGGTCGGTTATTCCCGCCATGGGCGCAAGGAATACATTGTTTTTAACGGTTAAGTTTCCTATGTTCATTTCAAGGCACCTCTGAAAAATTATATAGTAAACAAACTGAATTCGTTTACTCAGCGTGTATAAAAGCACCACGCTTTTTGAAGATTTGGTTTTTTTTAAATTAAATTTTTACGTAATTTTCAGCTTTTTGACAGTATAAATTTATTTGTTTTTATTAGACAGGTCTATTATATACTATTTTAAACCAGAGATTAAGGGAATCCAAAAGTTCCGTTTTTTCTTTTTTTATTTTTTCCGTTTCTAATCTGGCGCCGATTTCGTCAAAATCAAAATCATTTTCCTCGCTTAACGTTTCAATGTATATATCTCCGTTTTCATAAAAACCGACAGTGAATACACAATGGAGTTTTTCCGCCATTGACGCCGAAAGAGCTTTCAGTTCCTCTTTTATCTGAGAAGGGAGACTTTTTTCCATATCAGGATTTACATAATATTTCCTGTTATAACAGGAAGCGGCGCTTAATACAGTTTTTTTCATGGTATATTTTTCCTTTTTAATTTTATTGATTATATATATCTGCCGTTATGAAGTCTTACGGAAAACTCACCCGAAACAACGGAAATTTCGCTGTTTTCAGGATTTTTTATAATGAGTTCACCTTTTTCGGATATTCCCGTTACAATGCCTGAAATATTTTTCGTTTTTGAAACGGCTTTTACATTTTTTCCGATATTCAGACAAAGACTTTCGTATTCTTGTGCGAATTCGCTGAAATTTTCGGATTTCGTAAACTTATAGTAGTTTTCTTCGAGTTTTTTCAGAATTATATTCAGAATTTCCAATCTCTTGAAATGTTTGCCGGTTTCCATAAAAAGCGACGTCGCTTTTTCTTTAAGTTCGCCGTCAAAGGAAGCTTCGTTTATGTTTACTCCGATTCC
>CAYLJL010000054.1:0-7296 GCA_964384005.1 uncultured Lachnospiraceae bacterium
CCCAGGCCCGCCGGGAAAGCTGGTCCCCTACCGTCCGGCCGCCCCGCCTGGGCGGAAATAAACGCCTCGGTTCATACATATCATTAAATTTAAACCATTTTACTTTATTATTCGCCGTAAAGATAGCGTTTCCCAAAGCATCTGTGATTATAATCTGATTTCTAATCCATAATAAATATTCCTCACAGTAATCTCTTAAAATCACATTAAAATTATTATTTTTCAAAAAATTCTTTCCGTAAACGCTTTCGTAATTTTTAAGCCATCCCATATTCTTTTTTCTGTTTTCAATAATATCGTTAAGAAGCTTTGTGTATACACTTGAGAACAAGAAAAACGCCGACATTTTGTTCAATATATTAGCGTTTTGAACCACATTGTTCAAAGTTTCCGGAACTATATACGCGTCAGTATCTTTATTAACAACATAAAATTTTGTTCTGAAGCTATCATCTGAAGAAGAGACCAGAAAATCAAATAGTGTCGCGGCGGCATAAGTTTCTATATAATGAGGCTTATTTACCTGATTTTTTCCGCCGTCGCAATAAGGTACGTTCATAAAATTATCTTCATTCTCGCCAATAAAATACATTGTCTTAAATACATCGTCAAAACCCTGTGACTCATAAAATGACAAAGCCATCTTTACCTTTGAGTTAAAAGTTCTCCAGTTTATATTCAAAGAACTGTTTTCTCCCTGTTTTCCGACAGGTCTGAAGTATGGCATAACCAAAACCGCACCTATAGGAACTTCTTTCTCAATATTATCCCTTATAATTCTCGCTATCGTAGGTATTCCCGAAGCTCCCGTCCCGCCGAATACCGAGCCTATAATAAATATTTTATCGCCCTCTTTGATATGCTCAAAATATCTCTCCCAGACCTCTGAGAATTTATGGTCTTCATTTAAAATATTCAAAGATGTGAAATAAGAACCTATCGATGTATGCCCGTAAAACCCCTCGTTAAGCTTTTTGTCCAACTCCTCTTTTGTATAAAGGAACTCAAGAATATCTTTAGCGTCATTGTTTAAATTAAAATCCCCTATATGTCCTCTCATATCACTGTTATTTGAACTCAGAGGAGACCAGAATAAATCCCCGTCGTCTTTCCAGCAAGTAACGGGAGGCAAATCCGTAAGTTTCTGAAGATTTCTGTATTTTAAGTATAAGCTTCTGAGACTCTGCATATCTCCGTTGTTTCCGTCAGAATCTACGCACATAACCTTATAACTGTCAAATGACTTGACTCTCTCGTCATTAAAACAGCCCGAAGCCAGGAGATGAAACAAAGACCTCATAACTCTTGTTCCGCTTCCGCCTATAGGCAGTATATAACAAGTGCTCATAAAAACCTCCGCCTTTTTTTGGTAATATTTAAAAATACCCTGATATTTTATTGATACTGCGCTTACAAGTATATTTTCCGAAAATCACGTCCGTTAAGTATCCGCAATCACAAAAAAGGAACAAAATCCGAACGCCAGATTTTTGAGCAGAAAACAGTAGAAAGAACAAACTCCGCTATTTGTTCAGCCATAAATAAAATAAATGAAATCGTCGAACAAAAAGTAATCTCTTGATTATAACTCAAAAATAAAACAGAAAAAACAGTCCCTGTAATAATAGCTAAAAACAAGTATATAATCCACGCCGCACTTGAACGGAAAAACGCGCCGCAATACATAGAAAATATAACAACAATAAAATTAAATATAAAAGAAATAAGAGTCGCCCAGAAGAACCAATAAAAAAAAGATTTTGCCCATTCTTCAGGCGCGTATTGTAAATTATTCGGATAAGCGGCTCCCGAGAAATATAGCGAAAAAAGAAATCCTATAAGTAAAAAGCATATAGCGGCAATAATGGAAACAGCCAGTCCTTTCACTGAACTCAGCCAAAGATTTTTATTTCTGCTCATAACTAAATCCCCCTAAGAATTATTCCGTGTCATCAGCCTTTCCAACATAAACAGAAAAAGTATTTTGAGTAACGTTTCTATTAATCTGATAGCTGTAAATTGAGTTAAATAATGTATTTAAATTTGAAATTTTGTTTATTCTCGACCATTCCGTAACCCATTTAGGCATATTTTCTTTTGACATAAACTGCTTTACATTAACGTCCAGCCTAAAGAAATCCCCTTCAGATACAGGAAACTCTGCCGCGTTATCCATCATAAAATTAAAGAGCATAGAATTATTTTCATCATCAACTCTCCATTTACCTTGATTTTCCTCGCCCTCGGCAAGCCTCACTTTAATAAAATCCTCCGCGTTTCCATTATACTCAACAAGCTGACCGTCTTTCGGAATATACATTTTTGTCTCAATTTCACAATCCAGCGAGCTTAATTTAACTCCATCAATAATATTAAAAGGAACATCCAGTTTAAACTTTCCGGCAAGCAGTTTTTGGCTGTCAGATACAAGAGATTTCATAGCGATATAACTTATATCACTGACAGCAATATTTTTTACCTCCTGATTTTTCTCATTATCGTTTTTAGGCGTCATAATTCGCACATATCTGCCTGTCGCCGAGTTTCCGCTATCATCGGAAAAATTAACCGTACCCTCTATATACTTGTCCAAATCTCTCGAATAGTAATTATCGTTTATCATCGAAAAACTGCCCTCCGTCTCGTTTGTAACCGTAAATGAGGGAATTTGTTTAACCGTTCCGTCGGACATTTCTTCCTCCTTATACTCATATAAATAATAAGTACCGTTTTCAACAGGTTTAATGTTGTTATAATTAATACCCATTATACCGTTGTCTTTAGCGAAAATCTGATAATTTATATTTCTGACTATATCCAACTGAAGACCGCCCTCCGTCTGTCCCCCGTAATTTTCATATGCCGCCACGTTCGGATTTTCTTTAAAATCGGAGATAAATTCCGATGTTTTTTTATTAGACCCGACAACTACTATAAAAAACGGCCTTACCGTAGTATCAATACCAATAATGGCAACGGCCTGATTTTTAGCCAGAACCCCTGTAATAGCAGAAACCATAGAAGTATAATCTCCAAGCTGGGTCGTAAAATCCGTAACAATAACACTGAATTCATTTTCCCCCGAATTATCCAAAACATCTTTAACGATACTGTTCGATTTGCCCGAATAACTGTTCTCATCAAGTATATTTTTTACAAAAAAGTCTCCCTCAAGTTCCTCGGCCGTATCTTTTACGGAATAAATGTTGAAATCCAACGAATCGGCTGTACTGATTTCATTAGCCGTGTTATAGGCCGCGTATACAATATTTTTAAAATCAGAGTCGCCTATATAATCTTTCATACTCTCATTTATATCCATATAAAAATTTATACTCTCATCATAAGTAAGTTCTTCTGCCGTCAAATTTATATTTTTATTATCATAATCCTCAACCATGGAAGAACAGCCTGTTATAAAAATTATAATAAATATTGTCAATACTATTTTTTTCACAATATTTTTTAACATATATTTCCTCCCGAATTAAAAACAGCATACATATTATATAGTCAATCAACTTGAAAATGAGCAAAAGGAAACGGACTGAAAATTATTTTTGCAGGACGGCGGAAAGAGAGCATAGCCGAAAGCCTATGCTGACTGACTAAACATAAGCAAAAAGGATTTTCAGCCGCCGAACTTGTTTATTTTAAGTTGATTGACTATAATACGACAATTAAATATCGCCCCTATAGAAAGCGGCAAAATCTTTAGCGGGAAATTATAAAATATTTTCCCTGATAAATAACATAAAATTAAATTCTGCCATAAAGTATAACTTTATGACAGTTTTTTAAATAAAAACATCTATAGCAATTCGCAAAGTTTGCAGTTCAAAACAATAAAATTTCTCTGCCTGCCCATCTTTGTGACATTTTTTAGCCAACTATGGCAAAACAATAAAATAATACAATTAACAAACCATAAAAAACTGATATATTCAACAATTATTTTATTGTTTTGCCTTGAAAATCCTGCGGATTGCCATAAGAGCATATTTTTCATAAAATTATTTTTATTACTTTTATACGGTGTTTTCCTATGGACAATTATACTATAGTTAAAATAAATTGTCAATTATAGCAAAACAATCAATAGCTGTATTTAAAACCGCCCTTACGCCAAAAAATCATTCTCTCATTGGTTTTCTGTAATTAAACTGTCGACGCTTCCAAGATTATAAACATTTACAAATCCCATTTTCTGAGCCTCTTTAAGTGCGTTTTCAGCTCTGCCCCCACTTTTGCAGAAAAATATCAGAACGGTATCTCTGTTATATTTTGAGAGTTCAGAAATCCCTGATACAGGTATATTTATAGAATCTTCATAATGATATTGATTAAATTCATTTTCTTCTCTGACGTCAATAAACAAAGCGCCCATACTTTTCATATTGAGAGCCTCATCAACAGAAATATTATTTTGCCTTATATCGGTTATCGGAATTTCAAAAGCCGATTGTGCGTTTTCATTTAACTTAACAATATCACCTTGAAAAGATATGGTATTTATATCATCATCAGAAATTTTTTTCAATTTATAACATTTAACGCAGGGAGTTATAACAATAACAACGCCGTCATCGCAGGCTAAATAAAGCTGGTCTCCGTAAACGTCAATATCGTTTAATTTATATTTTGTCCCATAAACATAGTCAATATCGCTCTCGGCAAAATAATCATATTCAACAGGTTGCCAGACAAAACCAAGGCCGCTCGTAATAACCTGCTTTTCCCCTGAATTATTGTCATAAATCAAAGCGGCAAAATAACCGTTCCAGTTAAACAGCTTTAAAAATTTGCAGTCACAGCCATATTGACTGTTATAATTCATAGTAGATATAACTCCGTTCATTGTACGTTTTATGAGTCCGCCCGAAGAAATCTCTAAGCTTATATCTTTTATTTCTGCCCGAAGAGATTTACGGGCATTTTGATTTTGCAGAATAAAATTTTTCAAAATCTCAATATTTTTCTGATTATATATATTCATAATATTTTCCTGCGCGAAAATGTTATTAGCCATATTTCCTCCAAGCAAAAAAGACATAAGCAAAACAGCCGGTATTTTTTTATTCATAAACTTCGCCCCCATTAAATCTTAATTTTCTAAGACGTATCCGAAAACTCATTTACCCATACAAAACGTTCAGATTTGTATACCTCAGAGCGAGAGTTTTTCAGATACTATAGTCAATCAACTGATGTGCGGATTACGTTAGGGATGCCGCTTTCAGCGGCTCGCAATCGGCGCAATAGAAAACGAATTAATTCGTTTTCTATTGCGTTCCAAAATCAATTATTTATATTCAACAAATACCGCATAAAGCCGTTTATTACTACCTCCACCGTATATATATACAGGATTTTCGGTGTCCGTTATATCCGCGCTGAATTCAGCCGCTCCTGTCTGAAGTGATTTAGCGGTAGCAATTTTCACTCCGTTTTGTTCAATATTCATTTCACGTCCGGCGCTTCCGTTTCCGTCAAAGACCACTGTTACTTTGCATTTACTTTTCGGCGTAAAATATACGCAGCGCTGATTTGTTCCTCCGCTGCCGCCCTGAAGAGACCTCGTAAAATTATATGTTATACCTCTGAAAGTATAGCCTTCCTTAACGTAATCGTCTGCTCCCGCCATAACCCAGTTGCCATAGCCTTCCATACCGTTTACATCAGGAAGAGGAAGTCCTTCCGTGCCATCTTTCGCGCCATAGTAATCATCAAACTCCAAATCAGAGAAATCATACACCACAAGTTCCGCTTGTTTATAAGTCATAGTGAAAACATCAGATATAAGCTCCATTTCATCAGGATTATTCCAAACAAATAAACTTATGTCATCATCTGATACAAAACCGCCCGAAAGAGTATATGTTCCGCTGGTTGAAACTTCTGTTTCCGCCGCTTTAATAATTTTTCCGTCCTCGTCAAAAACCGCTCCTGCCAAAATGCCGTTTTCTGTTCCAAGTTTATGGCTTACAGTTACTTTAACCGTACCGTCGGTATCCGCTTCAGCGCCTTTAAAGGTATAAGGATGTTCGGCAGGTTCATTATAAATAAATCTTATGTAATCAAGGTTTGCGCCGTTTGTCTGAACATATATTGTAGAGAGTTCGTTTTCGTCAACTTCCGCGCTTGTAATAATATTTTGATTAACGTTTAATGTTGTTTCCTTCCATTTTGACCAATTACCCGTTGGTTCAACCGAACCGCTGGCAATAAGATTAGCCGGATAAGTATCTTTTGTCAGACTTACATTCAAAAGGACGCTTTCGTCTCCTTCATATGAATTTCTGAGTACAATTTCTTTAAGTCCTTCAAGCTTTACCCCTTTAAACTCAAGCCATGAGTCTTTTGTGGCCCCCACGTTGTTCGGTCCCGTCGCGGAACCGCTTGCGCTCAGTTTAACATCCCTGAGGTCTGCCACTCCGTCGTTATCATCGGCAAACTCGCCCTCAAGCTGAACATTTACATATACAACTATGCTTCCTTTTTCAGAATCCGCCGTATTCATAGCGGTAATTTTAATAAGTCCGTTTTCCTTAATTTTAAGTACGCCTGTATTATAATCTATTTCCGCCGGTTCACGATTGTAATCGCCGAGCTTCTCAACTTTCCATTTAATTTTAGACGCGTCGACAGGCACGCCGTCTTTTAAAGCATTAAGATTTATTTCATACGGATTATCCGCTGTTATTGTTCCCGTAGCTGAGAATTCCGTCGCCGCATACATAGGTATACCGCCTTCTTTGTATTCAATCATATTTTCAGAAATATAGGCAGGATTTTCAGAAACCACAGTATATATACTTGAAAGATTATCCTCGTCAACAGCCGTCATATTTTTAACCGCTTCTTTAAAGACGGATTTAACCGTAGACTCGTCAACAGCTTCTTTAATCATTGCTTTGGCGTTATTGTGAATTTCAGTAACTTCTGCATAGTTTTCCCCACTGTACGCTGTTTGTACACAGTGAGCATATTCCTCATCAAGCATTGAAATATATTCCGCCTTAAACTCGTTTGTCGCTTTTTCAATAAGCCGGCACACGACAGGAAACTTTGTCGTTTTTGTAATCCCTCTTATAGTCACGCTCGCCGTAATCATAGCGACGCCTTCAGAAATGCCCGATTTTACATTTCCCTCATCATCAACGACAGCTACATTTTCATTTGAGCTTGTATATTCAACTTTCGCCTTTGAAATGTCATATGGAACCTCGTCTGTCATATAAGCCGAAAGTCTCGCCTGTATAGACGTTTCGGTTTCAGAAGTCTTATCTCCCTCCA
>CAYLJL010000054.1:7306-8761 GCA_964384005.1 uncultured Lachnospiraceae bacterium
CACAACGCCGGTAGGAACAGCCGTAACCTGTTTAAGAGTTGATTCCAATGTTCCGGAAACATTAACCGTCGCTTTCAAGGCATTCTTTGCTTTTGCCTCCTGAGCGTTTTTAGCGACTATAACCGTATACGCTCCCGTAGGGACATAAATTTTCTGGTCAGTTTCGCTGAAAAAGTTTATATCCTTAATGTCAAGAGTAAATTCCACCGTCTTTGTTTCGTCAGGCTCAAGTTCGATTTTCTCAAATCCTTTAAGCTGTATTAAAGGCAAATTAACCCCATCGCCGCCCGGAACCTTAACATAAAGCTGAACAACTTCCTTTCCTTTAACACTGCCGGTGTTTTTAACATCAGCACTTACAGTTATCGTATCATTCACATCAGCAGAGTTTTCCGAAACGCTGATGTTTGAGTATTCAAAATTTGTATAGCTTAAACCGTATCCAAAAGAATATATAGGAGTTCCGCCGTAATACTGATAAGTACGCCCCGGAAAGTCTGCTTTTTGCGCTATTCCATAATCATTATAATAGTAAGTCAGACCATTTTCAGACTTTATATTTTCTTCCGTTGCAGAAAGTGGCATTTTTCCGAGGTCAGAAACAGGATACCATGTAGATGTGAGTCTGCCCGACGGATTTACTTTACCGGAAAGGATTTTAGCGAAAGCCTCCCCCTGTGTCTGTCCGTTATAAGAAGTCCATAGAATAGCGGCGGCGTTATCTTTAATATCCTCAACATTCATCTGCCCCACAGTCTGCATAGCGACAATAGTTTTACTTCCATAAGTATCCGTAATCGCTTTTACGTGAGACTGAGATAAAGGAAAATCAATACTGCTCCTGTCGTTTGATTCGGAAGAATCGCTAAGATTTGTACCGGCGTAAGCTATAATCACATCTGCCTTATCAAGTTCGTCCTTATAATCCTTGACTGAAAAATCCTTTACATTGGCAGAAACAGTAAGGCTTAATGTTTTTGTACCGTTATATCCGCCCGTAGCGCCTGTATACTCAGCCGTACATTCAACATACTTATCCGACGCCGCGGGTTTGCTTGACACACTGGCAACAGTTAAAGTAGCGTCGCCATATCCTATTTTAAGAATACCTCCCGGATTTACCTGTCCATCATCAAAAACAGCTGTAGATGACATTTCGGCTTTTACCGATTTAACCCTTGAGAAATCAACATTAGGGATATTAGCAGTAAAATTTCTGTTAATACCTGTAATTCCGCCGTTTGAAAGAATACCTCCCGTAACGCCTGTAGCCTTTGAAAGGTCAATTTTTCTTGTTGTATTGTCATCTAACACAAAAGAAAGGCTTTTAAGGTTAAATAAAACGGCGTCTGAAGAAACACCGCCAAGATAACTTATTGAGGCGTCCGGAAATTCCTGTTTAAGGCCCTGTAAAGGAGTAGTGGTTTTTGTAGGTTCTCCGGAATAGTCTCCGAG
>CAYLJL010000055.1:0-8744 GCA_964384005.1 uncultured Lachnospiraceae bacterium
GACTGTGGGAGCATATATGAACAGTCTTACAGGCGGCTACGCTTATGAGATGGTGCCATAAAACAAGAGGTGTTGTAAATGAAAAATACAAATGAACTTCTTTCAGAAATAAAACAATCTACAGAGATAAAAAGTTTTTTAAGTAAAAATAATAAATATATTAAAAATCTGACACTTAAAGAATATTTAAATATATTATTGAAAGAAAAAAATATATCAAGAAAATATGTTATAAAAAAATCTGAATTAAATTATACATACGGCTATCAAATTTTAAACGGAACAAGAAAACCAACTAAAGATAAGCTTATACAGCTTGCTTTTGGCATTGGAACTAATGTTGAAGAAACAAACAGAATATTATTGATAGCTGATGCAGGCGGATTATACAGTAAAAATAGACGTGATTGTATAATTATATTCGCAATTAATAAAGGGTTGTCACTTCAACAGACTAATGAGTTGCTTTTTAAATTAAACGAAAGAATTATTGATATATAATAAATAATTATAGCAATTTGTAAAATCTTTAGTGCAAACTCGCTTGCTAAACATCTGAGGGTGATAAAAATTAAGTATTCTCGCAAAAAAGGCTGCTAATATTATAAAATTATATAAGTTTATAAATTTTATTTTATATTATTACGACAAAAATTACTTGTATTTATTGTACTTTTACAGACATTAGGTTATAATAGAAAGCGAATATTAACAAAAGCGGGTGAACGGTATTGGATAAAAAGATAAAAGAAAAAATAATAAATTCTTTCGCAATATATTCAAGAAAATCTAAATTTACAGGCAAAGGGGAAAGCATAGGAAATCAAATTGAGCTTTGCAGACAATATATAAAAATAAATTATCCCCATATTTCAGATGAAAATATAATTATATATGAAGATGAGGGTTTCTCAGGAAAAAATATTAATAGACCTCAGTTTAAACAAATGATGTCAGACTGTGAAAAAAAGAAATTTGACGCTATTATATGTTATAGGCTTGACAGGGTAAGCCGTAACATAGGAGATTTCGCAAACCTTATAGAAAAGTTGGACTGTTTAAATATTTCTTTTGTTTCAATAAAAGAGACTTTCGATACAGAATCCTCTTTTGGTCGTGCTATGATATTCATTTCTTCGGTTTTTTCTCAATTAGAGAGGGAAACCATTGCGGAACGTATAAGGGATAATATGCTTGAACTCGCTAAAACAGGACGCTGGCTTGGCGGTATAACTCCAACAGGCTATATATCTGAACCTGTTGAAAGTTTAAATATTGACGGAAAAATTAAAAAAGCTTATAAGCTTTCCATTGTTGAGGAAGAAATTAAAATTGTAAAAACGATATTTGATAAATTTCTTGAAACAAACTCTTTGAGTAAAACTGAAAGTTTTTTACTCATTAATGATATAAAAACAAAAAGAGGAAATAAATTTACACGATTTACAATAAAAAATATTTTAGTTAATCCCGTTTATATGATTGCTGATAAAGACGCATATATGTATTTTTCAAAAAACAATGTTGATTTGTTCAATGATGAAAATGAATTTGACGGTAAGTATGGAATAATGGCTTATAATAAAACAATTCAAAAAGATAAAAGAGCAAACGAAATAAGAGATATTTGCGACTGGATAATAGCCGTAGGGAAACATACAGGAATTATAAGCGGTAAAAACTGGGTAAAAGTACAGGAATGCTTAGAACAAAATAAAAGTAAGACTTTCAGAAAGCCAAAAAGTAATACCGCTCTTTTATCAGGACTTTTGTATTGTGGTAAATGTGGAGATTATATGCGTCCTAAAATGAGCCAGAGAATGGATAAAGACGGCGAATATATATTTAATTATTTATGTGAAACAAAAGAAAAGACAAGATGTACAAAATGTGATTTAAAAAATCCTAACGGTAATACCCTTGATAAAATGGTATGTGAAGAAGTTAAAAAGCTTGCGGAAGACAGTTCAGATTTTTTCAAAGAGCTTGAAGCGGGAAAAAAACAACTTGAAACAAACAGTAAAGATTATGAAAACGACCTTGAACAAGCTAAGAACAACTACAGTGAAAATCAAAAAAATATAGATAAACTTGTAATGGCTTTGACTAAAGCCGAAAATACTCCTGCCTACGAACACATTTTTAAACAAATAAACGAATTATCCGAAAAAGGAGAAGCTTTAGCTAAAAGTATAAACGAGCTTGAAAATCTTACAAAAAATAATTTTTTAAATGATGAGGAGTTTGATATTTTAAAACAAATTTTAATTAGTTTTAAAGAGACTTTTAATCTTATGAGTATTGAGGAAAAAAGAGCGGCTTTAAGAACTTTTATTGATAAAGTAGTTTGGGATGGAGAAAACGTTCACATCTATTTTTTCGGGGCAAAAGGTGAAAGGGGGGATATGGAATATTTTGAGCCGCAAGGTGATGATAGCAAATGCTATGTTAGCATAGATTACACAAAATTGCGTAAACTGCTCCCTTCTATTTATTTTAAGCCTATTTTTTTGATTATTTCATAATATTGTCTATCAATTATGTGTTTATTATTTTCCCAATATTGAATAGTTTTAAAATGAACATCTAATTTATCAGCAAGAGCTTTTTGTGTTAAATTATTTTTTTCACGATATTCTTTAATTTTTTTAGAAGCAGGATATGCAAGAAATAAATAATAATCATCATAAAGAAAATTTGCTGGTATATTTAGTATTTGAGCAATGTTATTTACCATTTCAAGAGATAGAGTAAAATCATCTGTTTCATATCGTAACATTGTGCTTTTATTTATCTTTAACATATTTGCAAGTTTTTCTTGTGTTAAATTCTGTTTAAAGCGATAAAATCTAATCTTTTCTCCAACAGTAGGATTTTCAGATAATTCTTTAGTTGGCACAGTAATATGAATTAGTGGAATAAGCATATTATCAGAATTTCTGCAAAATAAAAACTCAACCCCGTTAAGGGATTGAGCTTCTGCATTTTCAATATTCTGTTTTATAGGGTTATTCTTCTTAAAGAATTTTGTATAATCTTCATCAGGCGAACCTTTCAGAAATATATGTACTTCATCATTAGCTATCGGATTTCCATCTGTATCTGTAATATAATCTTTATTAACAACATATATTTTAGCTATGACAAGTCTTACAAGCTCCAGTTTTTCCTCATAAGTCATAACATCAATAAGACTTTCAAAGGAGTTTATAAGCTCTCTTGCTTTGTTTAGTCCGTCAATAGTGGTTACATTGCTGCTTTTGTTTTCTTCAAGAACTTTTAGCTGATTTTCTGCTGTTTTTAGGTCTTGCAACATTTTTTCAATATCAGATAATATAAAACTTCTTGTAGTATCAGTAGCAAAGCGTAGATTTTGAGTTTGTACCTCTATATCTGTTTTTAGCCTTTTGATTGATGTTTTGAGATTTTCTGTTTCCTCTTTTAATACATCAAAACTGCTTCTTTTTATTTCGTTTTCAAGAGCTTTGTAATATTCGTCAGAATTGGTGTTTCCGATTTTACATAAAGTATCAAGTATAAACTTATCAAGTAAGTTACCTCTTATGGGCTTATAAGTACAAGCCGTTGATTCTTCTTTTCTTGACGAGCATTTGTACAAGAATCTTGGTTCTCCGTTTTCCTCAAAGCGATTACTCTCCTTATGTGTATAAAGATTTTTACCGCATACAGGGCAGGCAATCAAGCCTGATAACAGAGATTCTGTTTTTGTATTTGGTCTTGAATAGCTGCTTTTGTTTTCTGTCAGAATTTCCTGTACCATAATCCAATCACGACCTTGAATTATACCTTTGTGCTTTCCTACTGATATAACCCATTCTTCACATTTTTTTAATGTCTTTTTATGAACATATTTAGGATTTAAAGCATAACTGTCGTCTTTTAATTCTTTTAGTTGTTCTGTTTTATTGTAAACCATTAAGCCATTTATACCATTAAAATCATCTTTTTCGGCATACAGCTTAATATTATTTTGAGTATAATAGTTGTAAATATCTTCATCAGCAATAGCATAAACCGGATTTGCGAGAATATTTTTAATACTTACTCTTGTGTGTTTCTTTCCTGTTTTAGTTAAAATATTACTTTGCCTTGTATATCTTACAACCCCTTGAATAGAACGCTTTTCAAGAAATACGCCAAATAGCTTCTTTACGATTATAAGTTCTTTCGGGATAATTTCAAGATGATTTACAGTTGATTTTCTGCCGTGAAGCTGTATAACTTCTTTCTTTGAATAAAATCCTGTCGGAGTTGTACCGCCGAGCCATCTGCCCTCTTTCGCAAGTTCATACAAATTGTCAGAAATTCTTTCAGCTATTATATCCCGTTCAAATTCGGCAATTACGGCAAGCATTGACATTAGTATTTTCCCCATTGGATTACTTGTATCAATTTCATCAGAGCAAGATACAAGAGCTATTTTCTTTGCTTTAAGTCTCTCTACAAGATTTAATAAGTCTATAGTTTTTCTTGATATTCTGTCAAATTTATAACATATAACAGCTTTAATTCTTCCTTGTTCAATATCTTTCAGCATACGCATATATTCCGGTCTGTCAGAATAAAAACCCGATTTTCCGTCATCGTGGTATATTATAATATCATCATCTGTAACTTTAAATTTATCATATGCACTATTTTTACATTTTGTAATTTGATTATCAATACTTTTGCCTGTTTCCGTCAGTTTTGACTTTCTGGCGTAAATAGCTATTTTTCTTTCATTTTTCATATGAATCCCCCTTTTATAAGTCAGCCCTTGCTTTGAAAACAAAGGCTGACTGAAAATTTTAACGACCTCTTGCGTCCCTGTAATCGGCACTGCTCTTTAAAACAGTCCCAATCTGAGCATTATTTAACCCCAAAGAATTAATGTTTTTTGCAGCGATTTTTGCTCTGAATTTAGCCATTTCAGATTCAATATCTTTCATTTGCTCCGGATTTTCAATAAAAATATTATACATAAATACCACCTCTTTAATAATATATTTTTCTTTACAAAGAAAATACTATTGCGCTTAAATTGCACTAATACTGCACAAATTTTAATTATATGGAGTATCAGAACAAAGCTTATATATCATAAAATATTACAATACTGCACTCACTGCACATTTAATCAAGCATACGCCTATGAAATTCTAACTCCTCCTCAAAGCTCATTTTTTTATGTACGGCTTAGGTTCTTCATATATTTCAAGAACTTTTCCTGCAAAATCACATCCCAAATAAGAGCTTTCGCTTAAAAGATTAACAATATCTTCTGTTTCCGGTAATACTTTTAAATTTCTACTGTTATAATTATTAAAAAATACGCTTTTCAAATATAAAATCAATCTTTTCTCCGTTTTGAAATTACTACATATTTTTTCATATTGACATATTTTTTCGTATAATGGCAAAATATCCTCATCTGAAAAATTATAAACCGTACAAATATCACGGTAAATTTTCTCTGAAAGCGAACTATTATAATAGATTTTTAACTTTCTATATAGTTAAACAATAAAGTTTTTTGTCCATTTATAGCCATATAAATATATTTTTTGTAAAATATCTCCTAAAAATAATATCAAATTTGTATCTCTGATATTTAAAATGCCTGATTTATTGTTAAAAAAATAATTTTTTACATAATTTGTAATAATTAAACTGTTTTCGTCAGGTAGTATTTTTGCTGTTTCATAAAATTTTTCATCTTTTAATATACTTCCGCTATATATTAAATAACAAAATTGCTTTGACTTTGAGAACAAAGTTTTTATTACTGAAATTAAAATTTCCCTTGAAACCTGTTTTTTTTATATCTTTTTGACGTAAAAACTCGACAACTTCAATTCGCCCTCGTCAAGCATATTCAAAAAAGTCACAATAAAATTATATGCAGGTTCACCATCACCATAATCTGCCCATACCTCTTGAAATAATGTATAAAGTCCGCTTTCAAGTTTTTCATTGTCAATAAAGTTAAAACCCATAAATTCGTTTATAAGTTCAGCGCCCGCTTTAAACCAAGCTATCCTTACAACGCAGCGTGGATGCCAAAGATTTGAAAATCTTTGAAAAATATCTTTTCTGAATTTTTTGAAGGTTTCATATAAATCCTGAATTTTTTCGGGATTTTTCTGTATATATTCAATAAAATAGACTTGAAATGAAAGTCATTTATCAGGATTATTTTGAAGTGCCGTTAATTTTTCTAAATTGACGCTGTTCTCATTAATCCTTAATACCAGTAATCTGGCCAGCGAAGATTTTTGTATCTTCGGAAGAAATTCTCCGGTAATAACAGCACTTGCGTTTTCAGCACCATCGCTTAGCTTTCCGCCTACAATTTTCTTTGCTCCCGTTGACTTATCCCCACTGATACGAAGAATTTTTTCGAGTATTTCATTCTGCTTTTTTGTGTTATGTGACAAATCGTCAACACGCAAAACAGAATCATTAGACCTTTTAAAGGCCGTAATAACCGAAGCTACGGTATATTCATATGAGAATGTAATAGACTTCTTTCGAAACTAAGAAATTACATCAATCCAACAAAAAAATATTTCATTCAATGGTCAGCACTTTTGCTGCGCAAAAGTCGGCTTTGCCGCCCGCGTTCTTCGCGGCGCTAATTTAGCGAAAGGCGTTTTGCTTTTTAAACGCCGAAAGCGTTAAGAAGCATTGAATTAAATATTTTTTTTAGCGAGATTTGTGCAAGTATGAAGTTTCGAAAGAAGTCTAATAATTTTTAGCCTGCCTCCTTTTGCTCATTTTCAAGTTGATTGACTATATGCACTCTATTGTATTGCTGTAAATTCAATACACGTTATAACAATCCTTACTACATTTACATACAATATTATAATAAAGTGTATTGTAATACAACCCTATATATTAATAACGAGGTGATATTAATTGAACTATTATTCAACACATGGAATATTAAATCCCCAAAATAAATTAAACTACTCAAACACTATACCGAAAATATACGACAATTCCAAAGATGTAGCCTATGAACCGGGACTAATGGGGCCGCGAGGTAAACAAGGGCCTCAGGGGTTTCCCGGGGAACGTGGGGAACAAGGGCCTCAGGGTGTGACCGGACCTCAGGGGCCTCAGGGTGTGACCGGACCCCAAGGGCCTCAGGGGCCCCAGGGATTACGCGGTCCCAAAGGAGACCCGGGATATTCACAAGATAGTATTTTTTCAGCATTTGCCGAACAAGAACTTTCTTTATCTGAAAATGACAACATACCTCTTAAAATGACAGTTCCCGATATAACAGGAAATATTTATCCATATAATAATTACTCGCTTACTTTACAAAATGGATATTATTCAATATGTTTTTTTATTTCGGCAAAAATAAAAAAACCCGGATTTGTAAAAGTCACACCTGTTTTTAATGGCTGTGAGCAGCCATGCTATGCCGGATATGCCGTATCAAAAAAACGAAATGATTATCTTAACATTTCAAGAAATTTTATTGTTGAGATATCAGATTACACTCCTATATTATTTATATGGAATTGTTCGGAAACTGCTTCTCATATTGCTGTAAATATAAATATACAGAAACTATGCAGATAATTGAAAAATATAAAGGAGGCCAATTATATATGGTAACAGTCAGTTTATGCATGATTCTCAAAAATGAGGAAAAAGTTATCTCAAGATGTCTTAATAGTATAGCGTCACTTGTAGATGAAATCATTATTGTAGATACAGGTTCAACTGATGGGACTAAAGAAATAGCGGCGGAATATACTTCAAATATTTATTCCTATACATGGACAGATGACTTTTCTGCCGCGAGAAACTATTCGTTTTCTAAAGCAACTAAAGATTACTGTATGTGGTTAGATGCTGATGACGTACTTGAGCCGTCAGAAATAAATAAATTCATAAATTTAAAGCAATCCTTGACACTTGATACAGATATTGTAATGATGAAATACAATACAGCGTTTGATGAAGCGGGGAAATCCTTCCTTTTCATATTTCAGAGAACGATGGATAAAAAATATTCCTGAATATCGTTGGATAGGAGAGGTCCACGAAGTAATCCCTCCTTACGGAAAAATAGTGCATTCTGATATTGCGATATGTCACAGAAAAGAAGGAATCGGAGATACTGACAGAAATTTAAATATCTATAGGAAACTAATTTCACAAGGAAAGATTTTAGAGCCGCGTCAGCAATATTATTATGGCCGCGAATTATACTATCATCATTTATATAAAGAGGCCATTTCTGTATTTGAAAAATTTTTAGAAAATCCAGACGGCTGGCTTGAAAATAAAATCGAAGCGTGTTCAATTTGCGCAGACTGCTATTATCAATTAAACCGGGAAAATTCAGCACTTTTAACTTTACTGCGAAGTTTGAGCTTTGATGTTCCAAGAGCGGAGTTATGCTGTGATATCGGAAAACATTTTTTTGAGCGAAAAAATTACAAAAACGCAATCTATTGGTACGAAACCGCGTTAAAAAGTCATAGAAATCCAATTTCTGAAGGATTTGTCCTCCCGGATTGCTATGATTATATACCGCTTATGCAGCTATGTGTATGTTATGATAGAATTGGTAACCACAAAAAAGCGGAAGAATATAACGAAAAAGCGGGAAGCTGTAAACCATATTCCAAAGCGTATCTTTATAATAAGCATTACTTTGAACAATTATAACTGTTATATATAGTCGACAAACTTAAAAATCAGCAGATTTATTG
>CAYLJL010000056.1:0-8706 GCA_964384005.1 uncultured Lachnospiraceae bacterium
TGATGTGGAACTTGACCATTTGTATGTTGATAACGCTTCTATGCAGCTTATTATGCGCCCGACTACTTTTGATGTTATTGTTACCGGTAATATTTTCGGTGATATTCTCTCTGACGAGGCGAGTCAGATGACAGGCTCTATCGGTATGCTTCCTTCCGCGAGTCTCGGCGAGGGCAGTCTTGGTATGTATGAGCCTGTTCATGGTTCCGCTCCCGATATCGCGGGTAAAGATATCGCAAATCCTATCGCTACTATTCTTTCCGGCGCTATGATGCTTAAATACAGCTTTGGATTGCTTGACGAGGCCAAATGTATTGAGGACGCTGTTACAAAAGTTCTTGACGAGGGTTACAGAACAGGCGATATTATGAGCGACGGTATGAAACAGGTCGGCTGTAAGGAAATGGGTAAACTTATCATTGAAAGACTTTAATGATGTAATGAACGGATTTATTTCGTTTAATATATATTACTGCCTGATGGGCGGAGATTGTATTTTACGCCTGTCGGTTTTTCCGGCAGGCGCAAATGTTTTATGTACAAAGGCGCTGACATAAGAAACTGTATTTTTTGGAGGTTTTTGTGTGAAAAGAAATTCTTTTGCATTAGCTTTGTTTTCCGCTTTTAATATTTTTGCGGTTTTTTTAATCGGCGGTCTTATGGCGGAAACGGTATTTTTAACAAATATTTTCGGCGCTGATATTTCTACGTCTTCCGGAGCCTTTTCAATTATTTCCGAAAATGTCCTCGACGGTGTTTCAAGCTGGGCGGAAAAAGAGGTAAGAGTGGCTATTGAAAAGGGACTTGTGCCTGAAAGTTTACAGGGAGACTATACAAAAAATATAACCCGTGAGGAGTTTTGTGGTCTGTGTGCCGCTGTTATGAAAGCATGGGGCAGTAATTCTGAATATAAAAGCGGGGGTCCGGCTTTTTCGGATACCGATAATGAGGAGGTTCTGATTTGCGCTGAAAAAGGAATTGTCAGCGGCGTCGGCGGCGGAAAATTTGCGCCTGATAACCCTATTAAAAGACAGGAAGCCGCAAGAATGCTCTATAATACGCTGAATATCGGAACGAAGGTTATTTCGGAAAAGCATTACAGAGCGGGTGACGCCGCTTTGGACTGCTGCGTTCCTCATTCTTTTGACGACGGCGGGGAAATAAGAAGCTGGGCGAGAGATGAAATCAACCATATGTACAGATATGGCGTTATGCTTGGGGTTTCCGACAATAATTATGACCCTGACGGCTATTATACAAGAGAGCAAGCTATCTGTACTTTTTTAAGACTGTTTAATTGTTACGGCAATATGGAGGCGAATCCTATTCCTGATGTTGAATATTATCCCTATGGGGAAACCGCCAAAGATTATATTTCTGACGGAACCGCTTACGCCTATGGCTATAACAAAGAAAACTATAAGGCAAATTATATTGACAGCAAGGGAAACAGGTATACAGAAAAAGAAAAAGGGTATGTTTATCCATTTGACAGAAAACTCGGAACTTTTATAACCAGCACCGGCGTGGGGGTTGGCGGTGGAATTATTGTTGACAAAGACGGCAACGAAACTGATATCCCTTATGGCGTTTCGATAAATTCTGACGTCGCTGTTAAATTTGATGGTTATATTTTTCATTCGACTATGTACAGCTTACCTGATATGAAAGAGATTTTCAGCGGAGACGGACTGCTGAGTTGGATAGGTGATAATTTATATGAGATTTTTGATGCTGATTTTTCATCAGCTGTTGCTGTTATTGATTCAAAAGGAAATGTTATTATTGACAAATATAAAGGATATAAGCATAGTCAATCTACAAGGCTTTATAATGGAGTTTTTGTTCTCGCGGATAAAAGCGGGGGCTATGATATTTTAAACTCAAAATGTGAGGTTCTGAAACATTTCAATGTTGATTCCTCATGGTCGCTTAGTGAGTCTGTCGGCTCAAACGCTCATTTTTACGATGAAAAAAATAATAAGCATATTTTTTACAGATGCTACAGCGGTATCGCCGCCGAGTATGATTATGTGACGCTTACGGAAAACAACGAGGCTATTGTGAGAGGACCGCATTTTCACAATTATATTTTAAACTCTGACGGAACGGTTAAATTTGACGCCGGAAGTCTTGGCTATAAAAATGTGGAAAAAATCGACGGATTCGATTTTTATAAGGTGCTTAAAGACAACGGTGAAAGCGGTTTATGCGATATTGTCGATAAAAACGGAAAAATAATTAAAAAAGACATAAGCCGAAATTTATATGTTGACAAAAGCGGCGTTTTTGCTTATATTACAGATATAAGCGTAATCAATTTCTTCGATTTTTACGGGAGTGACCTTGCGAAAATTGATTTAAGCGATGTTTACGGCGATAGTAAGATTAGTATTAAATTTATAAATGGTATGCTTTTCGCTGAAAACTATTATCCTGACGAGGCAAGGGAAGATATAAGCGGACTTTATGTTACTCCTATGGGAAAAAGGTTTATGTGACAGAAGGTTTTTATAATACAATTAATTTATATGGAGGTTTTTATTATGATTAGTGATAGAGTGAAAAAAGGACCGGATAAAACCCCTCACCGTTCCCTGTTTAAGGCTATGGGGTATACTGACGAGGAACTTTCAAGGCCGCTTATAGGAATTGTCAACGCTCAGAGTGAAATTGTCCCGGGGCATATGCACCTTGATAATATCGCAAAGGCCGCTAAAGCGGGCGTTCTGGCGGCAGGGGGAACCCCTATTGAAGTTCCGGCTATCGGCGTCTGCGACGGTATCGCTATGGGGCATATCGGTATGCACTATTCCCTGCCTACAAGGGAACTTATTGCCGACTCTGTCGAGTGTCTCGCAACCGCTCACGGCTTTGACGGGCTTGTGCTTATTCCTAACTGTGATAAAATTGTTCCCGGTATGCTTATGGCGGCGGCAAGACTTAATATTCCTTCTATTGTCGTAAGCGGCGGCCCTATGCTCGCGGGACATTTAAAATGCGGCGCCGACAGGGAAAAGTTAAGTCTTTCAAAAACCTTTGAGGCCGTCGGCGCTTTTGAGGCCGGACTTATCAGCGAGGAGGAACTTAAAGAATATGAGGATAAATCATGTCCAAGCTGCGGTTCCTGCTCAGGTATGTATACTGCTAATTCTATGAACTGTCTTTCGGAGGTTATTGGTATGGCGCTTCCGGGAAACGGTACTATTCCCGCTGTTTACGGCGACAGAACAGGTCTCGCGAAACACGCCGGTATGCAGATTATGAAATTAGTTGAAAATAACGTCAAACCAAGGGATATTATGAATGAAAAGGCCTTCAGAAACGCTCTTACTATGGATATGGCGCTGGGCTGCTCTACAAATTCTATGCTTCATCTTCCCGCTATCGCGCATGAGGCGGGCGTTTCCATTACTCTTGACATGGCTAATGAAATAAGCGACAGAACACCTAATCTTTGCCACCTTGCCCCGGCAGGACCCAATTATATCGAGGAACTTAACGAGGCGGGAGGTATCCCCGCTGTTATGAGCGAAATTAAAAAACTTGGTCTTCTTGAGCTTGATAATCCTACTGTTACTTTGAAAACCGTAGGAGAGAATATCGAAAACGCTTATAACAAAAATCCTGAAATTATTCGCCCTGTTGACAATCCTTACTCAAAAACAGGCGGTATTGCCGTTCTGAAGGGAAACATCGCTCTTAACGGCGCTGTTGTAAAGAGAAGCGCGGTTGCGCCGGAGATGCTTAAACACTCAGGACCGGCAAGGGTCTTTAATTCTGAGGAGGCGGCTATTTCTGCTATTTTTGGCGGCAAGATTGTCAGCGGTGACGTTGTTATTATAAGATATGAAGGTCCTAAGGGCGGCCCCGGTATGCGGGAAATGCTTTCTCCAACATCCGCTCTGGCCGGTATGAAGCTTGACAAGGAAGTCGCGCTTGTGACCGATGGGCGTTTCAGCGGAGCTTCGAGAGGCGCGAGTATAGGACACGCTTCTCCGGAGGCCGCCGCCGGCGGAAATATCGCCCTCGTTGAGGAAGGGGATATTATTGATATCGATATTAACGCGGGTATTCTCTCTGTCAGGGTTTCAGATGAGGTTCTGGCTGAAAGAAGGGCGAAATGGACGGCTCCCGAGCCTAAAATTAAAACGGGGTATCTGTCAAGATATGCCAGACTTGTTTCAAGCGCGGATAAGGGCGCGATTCTTGAATAGTAAAGGAGTGATATATAATGTTATTAAATGGTTCGGAAATTTTGGTTGAATGTTTAAAGGAGCAGGGGGTCGACACTATTTTCGGTTATCCCGGCGGCGCTGTTTTAAACATTTACGACGCTTTATACAAACATAAAGACGAGATAAAACATTATCTTACTTCTCACGAACAGGGAGCGGCTCACGCCGCCGACGGATATGCGAGAGCTACGGGAAAAGTCGGCGTATGCCTTGCTACGAGCGGCCCCGGAGCAACTAATCTTGTTACGGGTATCGCTACCGCTTATATGGACAGTATCCCTATGGTAGCTATTACGGGAAACGTTTCTTTGCCGCTTTTGGGCAAGGACAGCTTTCAGGAAGTCGATATCGCCGGTATTACTATGCCTATTACTAAACATAATTTTATTGTCAAGGACGTTAAAAAGCTTGCCGATACTGTCAGAAAGGCTTTTTATATAGCTAAAGTCGGAAGACCCGGCCCTGTACTCATTGATATTACAAAAGATGTTACCGCCGCCGTTACGGAATATGAGAAAAAAGAACCTTTGCCGGTTGAGAGAATTACCGAAAGTATTACAAAGGAAGACGTTGAAAAGGCTGTCAGGCTTATTAAAGACGCTGAAAGACCTTTTGTTTATGCGGGGGGCGGCGTTATTTCATCTGAGGCTTCCGATGAACTTTTAAAATTTATTGAGAAAATTGATTCGCCTGTATGCGTTTCAGCTATGGGATTAGGCGGAGTTCCCTC
The DNA here is from genome assembly GCA_964384005.1 of uncultured Lachnospiraceae bacterium. Classification (GTDB taxonomy): domain Bacteria; phylum Bacillota; class Clostridia; order Lachnospirales; family CAG-274; genus MGBC114079. The sequence goes on from CAYLJL010000056.1 coordinate 4,969, forward strand.
AAGCAACTCGAGATTTACGGGTATGATTGGTATGCATGGTACAAAAACTTCTAATCTTTTAGTCAACGAGTGTGATTTACTTATCGCCGTGGGAGCGAGATTCAGCGACAGGGTTGCCACAAATATCGCTAAATTCGCTCCCGACGCAAAAGTTCTGCATATAGATATTGACGCCGCTGAAATAGATAAAAACATAAACGCATATAGTTCAGTTATCGGAGATTGCAGGGCTGTCCTTAAAATTCTTAATAAAAAGCTTGATAAATTCAGCCATAAGGAATGGCTCGGCAAGGTTAAGGAATATAAAGAAGAATTTCCTCTTAAATACGCTGACGACGGAGAGCTTAAACCTCAGTACATTATGGAAAGAATAAGCGCTATTACAAAAGGCGAGGCTATTATTACGACAGAGGTCGGACAGCATCAGATGTGGGCGTGCCAGTTTATTGAATATGAACATCCTCGCCATATGCTTACCTCCGGCGGTCTGGGTACTATGGGGTTTGGTCTCGGCGCCGCTATCGGCGCTAAGGCGGCACGGCCTGATAAAGTGGTTTTCGATATCGCCGGCGACGGATGTTTCTATATGAACAATATTGAACTCGCTACGGCTGTAGCTAACGATTTACCGGTTATTGTCGTTCTTATCAACAACCACGTTCTGGGTATGGTCAGACAATGGCAGAATATGTTTTATGACGCGAGATACTCAAATACAAATCTGGACAAGGCTACCGATTTCTTAAAACTCGCTGAGGCTTACAAGGCTGTTCCTTTTAACATTACTAAGCCTGAAGAGGTTGACGATGTTATTAAAAAGGCTATTGAACTTAATAAAACCTGTGTTATTAACTGTGAGATAAATATTGATGAGAAGGTATTTCCTATGATTCCCGCGGGACAGAGCGCTGATGATATGATTACTTTTGATGATTTTGAGGAGAATTAATAAAGCGGGGCGTATGCCCCGCTTTCATCGTGTCCAAAAAGCCGGCACGCTTGCAGGGAAATACTTGTATTTCTTGCGGACGCGATTTTCTGAGCCTTGTAGGCGGCAAAAAATCTCCTGTATTTCAGTCCTTATAATGCTTTGTTTATGAATAAAGCGCGGATTTATCACGCAAGGCTTATGCCCTCAAATCCGCGCTTTGCAGAAAACAAAAACGCGATTTCCGTTTTCTGATTAAAGTCCGCGACGTTTTTTAGCTTTAATCCTCGGAAAATTTATATTTTTTTGTCTTTTCAGGTTTTTCGACAGTCCGCGGAAAGCTCTGCTTTCTTGAAAAATAAACGGCATTAATTTTATGGTTCGATATAATTAGACAGGTCTATTATAGCAATTAGCACAATTTTTATTGCTTTGCTATAATTTGTTGTTTCAAAGATTCGTGAAATCTTCTATTTCCTCGTTTATCATTTTTAAACCTGAACGCCAGAAATTTATATCATATAAATCAATTCCGCACAGCTTTACACAGTCGGATATATTGTTTTTACCAGTAAGCGAAAGCATTTTATCATATAATCCGACAAAGGATTTTCCGTCTTTTAAATATTTCGAGTATAACCCTTTTGAAACAAGAAGTCCGAAGGCATAGGGAAAGTTATAGTAATTAAAATCCGCGTCGTAATAATGAGGTTTGCATACCCACATATAAGGGTGGAGGAAGTTTTCATCAAGTCCTTTTCCATAGGCTTCTTTTTGCGCTTTTATCATTATTTCTTTTAACTCGTTTACAGAGACAAAGCCTTTTTCACGTTTTTTGAACAATTCATCCTCAAAAATAAACCGGCTGTATATATCTATTGTTATCTGGGCTATTCCTGACAGGTCGTTTTCAAGAATTATCTTTTTTTCTCTGTCTGAGGCCGTTTTTAAAGCGGAACTTAACACCAGAGTCTCACAAAAAGTCGAGGCCGTTTCCGCTATGGGCATGGGATAATCGCAGTTCAGTTCTTTTTCGCCGTAAAGACAGGAGTCATGATAGGCATGGCCTAATTCGTGGGCAAGGGTTACAGCGTCGTTTAACGAGCCTGTGAAGTTTGTTAAAATCCGACTCTCTTTTATTGAGTGTACGCTCTCGCAGAAGGCTCCGCCGACTTTACCTTTTTTCGGAAGTACGTCTATCCAGTTTTTCTCAAAGGCGTTTTTCGCAAAGTTTCCTAATTTCTCACTGAATTTTGTAAAATTTTCTATTACGAAATTTTTAGCTTCTTCATATGTGAGTTTAATATCATTTTTATCTGTCGGGGCGAATAAGTCATAAAAGGGCAGACCGTTTTTATGATTTAATATTTCCGCTTTTTTTAAAAAATATTTCTGTATTTCCGGTATATTCTCTTTTATCGCCGAAAACATTGAGTCAAGTATTTTTTTGTCTATTCGGGAGGCTTCCAACGTCATTTCGAGAGGAGAGGAAAAACCCCGCTTTTTTGAAAGGGTTATTACTTCTCCTTTTATTCCGTTTAATGAAAAGGCGGCGGAGGTTTCTATTTTCTCATAAGCCTTTAACTCACACTCATAAGCCTTTTTTCTTAATACCGAATCAGAATCATAAGCGTAATTTCTTATTACCGAAAGAGGAAGCTGCTGCTGTTTTCCGTCTTTCTCAATGTCCACAAGAAGGTTTGAGGAAAGCTGTTCCCACTGTTTCTCAAAAAGCATAGAGCCGTTTTTTTTCATTGATGAGATTATATTTTCTTCCGAAGGGGACAGTATATGATTACTGTATTTTTTCGCTTCTTGTATATAAAACTCAAATTGCTTTAATATTTCTGAAGATTTTATTATTTCCTCAAGATTATTGATTTTTTTCAGAAAATGAATAAAGTCGACTTCGTGAGATGTTATTTTTATTTCAATACTCTCAATTTCATCTGTTTCTTTTATGATTTTCTCATTTGCCGTATCGGTACTTGAGACAAGGTTTAAATACAAAGACAATTTGTTGTATTTTGCAAGCTCGTTTTTTTCGGTTATATAATATTCAAGTTTTTTTATTTTGTCAGTTAAATCCGAAAAATTTTCCTTTGTCCATAAATTCAGGTTTTCAATTTTTTTTGAATAATTTTCTTTGTCTTTTTTATACTCTTCACTGTCAGTACTTTTATAGATAGGGGATAAGTCCCATGTTAAACTCATTTATATACCTCCTGATTATTACTTTATAAAAACCGGTTAAGTTTTACAGGAATATTATAATACTTTTGAACATATTTGTAAAAGGTATGTTTCTTTTTTGTTGAAAATAAATTATGTTTGATGTATAATAAAATAAAAAGATATTTCCATATTAGGAAAAGTTGATTAATTTATTAAAATGATTTTGATACAAAGTTTTAAAAAATCTGCGGGTTATTCTGAAAATTACCTGTGTTAAAAGGGGTTTAAGCCGGTAAAAGAAATTTTAATCAAAATCTTTAATAAGCGATTAATTGGCGGTTTCTTAAATAGACTTCTTTTTAAACCTTACGTCAATTTCTAAGAGTAAAAGATAACAAAAATTATTTTTGTTTTTTGAGTTATACGGTGGTTCCCTGGGAAAAAAATTTTTTCTTTATTATGAAACTGCCGTAATAACGCAGTTTCGAAAGAAGTCTAATATACTGATTTCAATTTATGGCAATTCGCGGAATTTTTAGCATAAAACAACAAAATAATTCCTTGATATATCATATTTTATTACACGGAAATCAATTTTTGAAATTTTTAGTTTTTTTTGGAACCTTTTTCTATCG
>CAYLJL010000057.1:0-8661 GCA_964384005.1 uncultured Lachnospiraceae bacterium
CTTCTTTTCATATCCTGAGAAGCGGAGAAAATTTTTCCGCTTATAACATCACATTTGAAAATTCCGCCGGTATGGGCGACATTGTCGGTCAGGCTGTAGCGGTTTATGCGGACTGTGACAAGGCTGTGTTTAAAAACTGCCGTTTTCTCGGAAGACAGGATACCCTCCTGACCGCTCCTATGCACGAGGATATCGCAAGAGAGCCTGAAAGACTTAACAGGCAGTATTTTGAAAATTGCTATATTGAGGGCGACGTGGATTTTATTTTCGGCGGAGCTACAGCGGTTTTTAAAAATTGTGAAATACGGGGACTTGACAGAGGTAAGGAAGTAAACGGCTATTATACAGCCGCTTGTACAGCTGAAAGAATGAAATTCGGTTATGTATTTATGGATTGCGAATTTACTACCGATTCGGCAAAAAAGGAAACTTATTTCCTCGGCAGACCATGGAGAGAATTCGCAAAAACAGTGTTTCTGAATTGCTATATGGGCGGTCATATACATAGAAACGGTTTCAGCAAGTGGAAAAATTTTGAGGAAAGAAGCGAAACCTGCTATTACGCTCAATATAATTCTAAAGGAGAAGGTTTTAATCAGAATAATGTGGCAAACTGGACTTACATCCTGAGCGACAGTGATGCGGAAAAATATACTTTGGAAAATATATTCGGAAATTGGAATCCGCTGATATAATTTTCTGTTTATTCTTTTGGTATTTCGCTCTAAAATTTTGTCACTTCCTATAGTTATTCCATATGTAGTGAACTACAAAATAATTTGTCTTTTAAAGTGAGCGGGAACAGGGCTGTTTAATCGCCGTCTTATACAGAAAGAAGTTATTAGGGGTTACACGTAAAAATTTATTATTTATGAGGGGTGGTATTTTGGAAATGAGCAATTATAGTATGCAGAATTATTTTTTGAAATTTTTTGACGAAAATTCTCGTAAATTTGGTTTTTTTGGAAAAACAAAAGAGGAGCTTATCAGATGGCAGAGCGATATAAAACTAAAGCTTCTTAAACTGATGGGTATTGATAAAATGATACGGTGCGACTTAAATCCCAAAGTTATTGAAAGCGCGGAGTTTGACGGGTATAAAAGAGAGAAAGTGGTTATTGAGACACAGCCGCAGGTTTTTATGCCTTTATTTATATTAACTCCCGATGAGGGAAAAAACATACCTGTTATCGCGGTTCACGGACACGCGAGCGACGGTAAAAACGGGCTTGTCGGGATTATAAATGACCTTACAAGACAGAAAATTGAAAGCTATAATTATACTTACGCTTTAGACCTTGTGAAAGAGGGATATACTGTATTTTGCCCTGATTTATGCGGTTCGGGGGAAAGACGGGAGGAACGTCAGCAAAAAGAAAGCGCTATTTTAGAAAGTTCCTGCAACGATTTGAACAACGCCGCTATAGGTCTTGGTATGTCCCTGCTCGGTCTTATGGTTTTTGACCTTATGCGTCTTATTGATTATATTAAGGAATTTGATTTTAAAAATGACAGTGTTGCCTGCTGCGGATTTTCAGGAGGCGGTTTATGTACTTTATGTCTTTCCGCCCTCGACGAAAGAGTGGATTGCGCCGCCGTGAGCGGATATTTTCACGGGTTTAAGGATACGATTCTTGACAATAATCTATGCGGCTGCAATTTTGTATATGATTTGTGGCGCTATATTGATATGTGCGATTTGGGAAGTATGATAGCGCCAAGGCGGCTGCTTATTGAAAGCGGCAACGAAGATAAACTTAACGGAAAAAGAAAGCTTAACAATGTTTTTGAACAGATTTTTGAGACGGAAAAGTCTTATGCTTTACTTGAAAGCGAAAATCTTGTACATAAAGTTTTTGACGGCGGTCATAAATGGTATGGTTCGGCTTACGCTTTTTTAAACGATTGGAGTGATTATTTTTGAATAAATTGTATTTTGAGAAATTATCTTCTTTTGACCGTTTGAAAGAACCTTGTTCCGTGGCTGTCCCTTTTCCGGAAGGCGAGGTTTTTGACCTTGAAAATCTTGCCGTCGCGGACGACAACGGACAGGTTTTATCACAGGCTTACGCTACCGCATATTGGAAGGATGGCTCGGTTAAATGGGCTTTGATAGATTTCCTCGCGGATTTGCCGGGAAATAAAAGCAAAACTTATTATTGCAAGGCGGTAAAAGAAAAACTTAAACCGGATAAAATCAGTGTTGTTTTACAGGATAATGTTTTTATTGTGGATACCGGAAAGCTTGTCGTTAAGCTTAACAGAAAAGGAAATATTTTTAATCAGATAAAATCAGAGTATATCAGATTTGAGGAAAAAAATATTAAAGGCCCCATTTTAAACGGTAAATACACCGCGGTTGTCGATGAATGGAAAATTGTGAGAGAAGGCCCTGTTACGGTGATTTTAGAGGGCAGAGGAAAACATTTTGACAAGGACGGCGGTTCACTTTTGGATTTTATTGTTGATTTACAGTTTTTCAGGGATAAAGAATGGTTTAAAATCGATTATAAAATTTTAAATCTTGAACAATATGATTTCGTTGAGATAAAATCTCTCAATATTGATTTTCGTAAAAAGTCCATAAACAATATTAAAACCTGTATCGCTAAGTCGAATTACAAAACAGATTTTATTGTCGGCGAAAAAGACGAGTCTCTTTATTATGAAATTGACTCGAAGCATCTTATTTATGAAGCTAACGAGCATTTTCCGGAAGTCTTTTACGGAACTTTTTTCGCGGACTGGAACGACGGCGAGGGGGGTATATGCACGACTCTCTTTCAGGCGTATCAGAATTATCCCAAAGCCCTTAAAGCTGATAAAAGCGGTATTTCTGTACAAATTGTCCCTAAAAATTCTAAAATTGAATTTTTAAAAGGTATGGCGAAAACTCATACTCTTTTCCTTCAGCTGCATTCCGGAAATGTTTTTAAAGAAGAACTTAATATACGTTCTTTGCAGTTTCAGATGCCTGACAGACCCTGCCTTGAAACCCGGGCTTACAGGGACGCTGAAGTTTTTCCTGATATATTCCTTGACAAAAACGAGCAGATTAAGGACTATGAACAGGCTTTTGTACACAGAATGGACGCCAGAGGAAAAGCTTATGGAATTCTTAACTGGGGCGATGTTCCCGATATGCATTATACGAAGCAGGGCAGAGGCAACGGTGAACTTGTCTGGGTAAACAATGAATATGACTTCCCTCATACCGCCATGCTTATGTATGTAAGAACCGGATACAGACGTATGCTTGATTATATGCTTGTTTCCGCAAGGCATTGGTTCGATATTGATATATGCAGATGCTCAGATGACGAATGTCGTTTATCCGGTCAGATTGAACATTCCGCCAGACACGTTTCGGGAAAAATTGAGATAAGTCATGAATGGGTCGACGGTCTTTTTGACTATTATCACGCTACGGGTGATAAATTCGCTTATGAGTCGGCTATCGGAATAGGAAACAATATTAAAAGAAATCTCAAACAGCCACGATATAATAAAGAGGGGGAAATCAACGCAAGAGAAACCGGCTGGGCCCTCAGAGCTTTAGTCACTCTTTATAAGGAAACAAACGATGAAAGCTGGCTTGAGGACGCTGATTTTATTATCGGGCATTTTAAAAGCTGGAAAGAAAAATACGGTCTCTGGCTCGCTCCTTATACAGACCATGTGGCTATAAGGGTTCCTTTTATGATTGCTATTGCTGTCGTGAGTCTTATGAGGTATTATGAAATAAGACCTGATATCGAAATTAAAAATATGATTGTTGAGGCGGTTGACGATATGATTGAAAACTGCATACTGGACTGCGGACTGTTTTATTATAAGGAAATGCCAAGCCTTAAAAGAAACGGCAACAATACAACGGTCTTGGAGGCTCTGACATGCGCTTACCGTCTTACGGGAAGAAGAAAATATCTTGAGGCGGGAATTAAAACTTTTTCCGCATATATGGCGGAAAAAAGCGGGGCTTTCGGCGGGGATAAGTACGAAAAGGACGGCGCCGTTGTTATTTCCGGCCCGAGTACAAAAGGTATCGCCCAATCCTTTATGCCTGTCGCCTCTTTTTATTCGGCGATTGTTAAAGAGGGTATGAAAATTTAAAACTTTATTTTATATATTTTAGGAGGTTAATTAAATGGCAGTTTATAATATTCTTGATTTTGGCGCGGTCGGCGACGGAGTGACGTCCTGTACCGACGCTTTTAAGAAAGCGATTAAGGAATGCGCGGAAAAAGGCGGAGGAAAAATTTATGTTCCCGCCGGAAAATTTCTTACAGGGGCGGTTTTCCTTCAAAGTAATATGAATCTTTATCTTGAGGCAGGAGCGACTTTGTTATTCTCTGATAATATTGAGGAATACCCCGTTGTTATCTCAAGGTGGGAGGGTGTTAAAAGAGAATGCTACGCTTCCTGTATTAACGCCGATAACGCTGAAAATGTCTCGATTACCGGAAGGGGTACTTTGGACGGACAGGGCGCTTTCTGGTGGAAGATTTTCAGAGCCGGGGAAAATAAATATCCACGGCCTAAGCTTATTGCTCCCTATGAGTGCAGGAACGTCCTCATTTCCGGAGTTACTCTTAAAAATTCCCCAAGCTGGACTATTAACACAATTTTATGCGATAATGTGACTGTGGATAATGTGACTATCAACAATCCGTCGGATTCTCCCAATACGGACGGTATCGACCCTGAATCCTGTACGAATGTACATATTTCTAACTGCCACATTGACGTGGGCGACGACTGTATAGCTATAAAGGCCGGTACGGAGGATACAGAGGTAAAAGTTCCCTGTTCAAACGTGACGATTACTAACTGTACTATGGTTCACGGTCACGGCGGTGTTGTTCTCGGAAGCGAAATGAGCGGGGATATTGTCAATGTGACTATCAGCAACTGCGTATTCGAGGGAACGGACAGAGGAATAAGGCTTAAATCAAGAAGGGGCAGGGGCGGAAAAGTAGAGGATATCCGTGTGAACAATATTGTTATGAATAACGTGCTGTGCCCGTTTATCGCCAATCTTTATTATTTCTGCGGGCCTAAAGGCGATGACAAATATGTATGGGACAAAAACCCTTATCCCGTTACGGAGGAAACTCCCGCTTTCAGAAGATTGAGTTTTGCCAATATTACAGCTAAAAACGTCAACGCCGCGGCGGGTTATTTCTATGGTCTCGCTGAAATGTTCGTTGAGGATATTACTTTTGACAATATATATATTTCTATGGCTGACGACGCCGTTGAGGGTTGTCCCGCTATGCTCGCCGGTATTGAGCCTATGAAACAAAAGGGATTCTTTATCAGAAACTCTAAAAATTTTGTTATTAACAATGTTACTGTTGTCGGAGTCGACGGAAATGTTTTTGAACTTGAGAATTGTGAGGATATTGTATTCTCTGACTGTAAAATGAAGGAAAACAGAGACGAAAACGGAAAGCTTATCGAGCAGGTGGATTCAAAGAACTGCGTTGTTAAATAAGTTATTTTAGGGAAACGCTGATTTGGGGATATTAAAGAAACAGAAATACCTTAAATCGGCGTTTCTTGGGAATATCGCAGAACTAAGACAAAATATAGAGAAAAATTATTGTGAGATGTTTTAAATTTTATAGTCAATCAACTTGAAAATGGAAAAAGGAGGCGAGGCAAAAATTATTTTCACAAGGCGGCGGAAGACAGGCGCAGCCGAAAGCCCGCGCCAACTGACTAAACGTAAGTGAAAAGGATTTTTGACCGCCGAACTTATTCACTTTTCAAGTTGATTGACTATATTCTTCAAAAAATTCATATTTTTTTATAATTTTAACTTTTTTGACAGTCTGTAATAAAAATAATTTTTATTTTTTTATTTGTCGGTGGTTGTTATTAGTGAAAAATTTGCTTAACCGATTGGAGGGGTTTTATGGAAAAGTGGTCTGTGAAAATGGCGGACTGTGTTGTTTTGGGAAGGCCGTCTCTTAATTATGAAAGATGGGCCTATGACAACGGGGTTGTTATGCAGGGACTTCTTAAAATCTGGAAAAAAACGGGAGATAAAAAATATTTTGACTTTTGCGGGGATTATATGGAGAGGTTTATTTATGACAATGGTATGATAAAGGACTATCGTCCTTATGAATACAATGTTGACCTTATTAACAACGGAAAAGTTTTATTTGATATATTTAATGAAACCAAAGAGGAAAAATACAGAAAGGCTATTTTTAAACTCAGAAATCAGCTGTATAAGCATCCAAGAACGTCCGAGGGGGCTCTTTGGCACAAAAAAATTTATAAAAATCAGGTGTGGCTGGACGGGCTTTATATGGAAGCTCCTTTTTACGCGAGGTTTATTGAAGTTTTTGACAGTAAAAAAAATTACAACGATGTAATAAGACAGTTTATACTTTGCAGAAAAAATATGAGAGACAATAAAACGGGACTTTATTACCACGCCTGGGACGAAAGCCGTTCTGAGTTCTGGTGCGATAAAAAAACAGGACTGTCACGCAATTTCTGGGGGCGCGCAATGGGGTGGCTTGTTATGGCTCTCTGCGACGTGCTTGAAATTATTACTCCTGAGTGCGGAGATTATGACGAACTTAAAACAATGCTCTCGGAGGCTTTGGACGCCCTTATTGACGTGCAGGATAAAAGCGGCTGCTGGTATCAGGTTCTTGACAAGGGAGATATGACGGGGAATTATCTTGAGGCTTCTTGCAGCTGTATGATTTTATACGCTCTTATGAAAGCCGTTAATTCAGGTATCATTAAGGGGGAAAAATATACCGACGCCGCTGACGCGGCTTTTAACGGTATTATTGACGAGTTTGTCATGATTACTGATAATAAATTTATCAATCTTAACAAAAACTGTGCTATAGCGGGTCTTGGAAATAAAAGCAGGCGTGACGGAAGCTTCGCTTATTATATAAGTGAGCCTATTGTATGCAACGACCTTAAAGGTGTAGGCGCGTTTATTATGGCGGCTTATGAATATGAATGTTATAAAAATTTATGGTAGAGCCGCAGAAATTTCAGGGGGCAAAATTATGGAGAAAAAAAATTCTTTTACACATCTTCATGTGCATACGGGGTATAGTCTTTTAGATGGTTCCTGCAAAATAGAGGAACTTATCTCAAAGGTCAAAGAACTTGGAATGGATTCTATAGCGATTACTGACCATGGGGTTATGTACGGAGCGATAAAGTTTTATCAGGAAGCGGTAAAACAGGGAATTAAACCTATTCTGGGCTGTGAGGCGTATGTGGCGAGCAAATCAAGATTTGACAAGGACAACACCGGCGATAATTTTTATTATCATCTTGTTCTCCTCGCTGAGAACAACAGCGGTTATAAAAATCTTATCAAAATGGTCTCAAAAGGATTTACGGAAGGATTTTACTATAAACCGCGTATAGATATGGAACTTTTATCGGAGTATCACGAGGGAATTATCGCCCTCAGCGCCTGCCTTGCCGGCCCCGTCGCCAAAACTCTTTTAAATGTTTCCTATGAAAAGGCCAGGGAAATGGCTTTGACTTACAATAGAATTTTCGGCCAGGATAATTTTTATCTGGAAATTCAGGACCACGGTATCCCCGAACAGCAGACTGTCAATAACGGACTTATACGGATGAGTGAGGAAACAGGTATCCCTCTTGTATGCACAAACGATTTGCACTATATTAACAAAGAGGACGCCGAGGCCCACGATATTCTTATTTGTATCCAGACAAACAGAACTGTAAACGAGGAAAACAGAATGAAATATGAAGGCTCTGAATTTTACCTTAAATCGCCGGAGGAAATGTATTCCGTTTTTCCTTACGCTAAGGAGGCTCTTTACAATACAACAAAAATCGCCGAAAGATGTAATGTTTCTTTTGAGTTTAATAAATACAAGCTGCCTGTTTTCGATGTTCCTGATGCTAAAAACGCTTTCGATTATTTAAAGGAACTATGCGTGGAAGGCTTGAAGGAAAGATATAAAAATGTGACGGACAAGCTTATGGCAAGACTTGATTATGAACTTAACACAATAAAAAATATGGGGTTTACGGATTATTTTCTTATTGTCTGGGATTTTATAAAATACGCTAAGGATAATGGGATTATGGTTGGCCCGGGGAGAGGTTCCGCCGCCGGAAGTATTGTCGCATATTCCCTTAAAATAACCGATATCGACCCGCTTAAATATAATTTGATTTTTGAAAGATTTTTAAATCCCGAAAGAGTCAGTATGCCCGATATTGATATTGATTTCTGCTATGAAAGGCGACAGGAGGTTATTGACTATGTGGTTAAAAAGTACGGCGCCGACCATGTCGCCCAAATCGTTACTTTCGGAACCATGGCCGCAAGAAACGCTATTCGTGATGTGGGACGGGCTTTGGCTATGTCTTATTCGGAAGTGGATAAAATCGCTAAAATGGTTCCTATGGAGTTTAACAGAAAAATAACAATTAAAACGGCTCTTGAAATGAATCCGGAACTCTCGGAAGAGTATGAAAATTCACCTAAAATTAAATATTTGCTGGATATGTCAATGAAACTTGAGGGACTTCCCCGCCACGCCTCAACTCATGCCGCGGGAGTCGTTATATGCGACAGACCGGTTGTAGACTATGTTCCTCTTAACTCAAACGACGGTGTTATTACCA
>CAYLJL010000058.1:0-8483 GCA_964384005.1 uncultured Lachnospiraceae bacterium
GCCTCTGTGGGAGATTTGGACTGTGACGGGGAATATGAGATAATTTTAAAATGGAATCCCGACAACGCCAAAGACAATTCCCAAAGCGGAGTAACGGGAAATGTTTACATAGACGCGTACGAATATGACGGAACCCTTCTCTGGAGAATAGACTTGGGGAGAAATATCCGTGCCGGCGCTCATTACACTCAATACATAGTTTATGACTTTGACGGTGACGGAAAAGCGGAAATCGCTATGAAAACCGCCCCCGGCTCAATAGACGGGCAGGGAAACTACGTAACGGAAGCGGGAATTGACAACACTATTAAAAACGCCGACAACTCCGCCGTATACGTAAATTCAAGCGGTTTTATCCTGGAGGGGCCGGAATATCTTACAATATTCGACGGACAGACGGGCGCGGCTATGCAGACGATATACTATACCCCCGACAGAATCGACCCGGCCAACTGGGGTGACAAAAGCGCCAGTCAGGGAAACCGCGTTGACCGTTACCTTGCCGGAGTGGCCTATCTTGACGGCGTTCACCCAAGTCTTATAACCTGCCGCGGATATTACGCGAGGGCGTCTGTCAGCGCTTACGACTGGGACGGCGTAAATCTCAAAAAACTCTGGACCTGTGACTCAAACGACAGTCAGAACGCTAAGCTTTACGGACAGGGAAATCATCAGATTTCCGTTTCCGACGTAGATAACGACGGAAAAGACGAAATAGTATACGGCTCCGCCATAGTAGACGACAACGGAAGCGTTTTACAGTCAATGTTCGCTGGAGACGGCAAACGCTGGGGACACGGAGACGCGCTTCACGTTACCGACTTTGACGGCGACGGAGAACAGGAAATATTCAGCGTTCTTGAGGATTCTCCTCATTGGGGGACCGCTTACAGAAAAGGTACGGGAACCACCCATATATGGAAACAAGTGGCGACCGATGATACCGGCAGAGGAATAATGACGAACGTCAGCGCTGAATTCGGCGCTCTTGGCTGGAGCAGTCAGGGTTCCGACACCGACGCGAATGGAAACATTTATTACTACGGCTGGGACACAAAAGGAAATAAAATCAATTTTACAGGCAATTCCAACAACAGTATGCCTAATTTCGTTATATACTGGGACGGTGATTTGCTCCGTGAACTTGCCGACGGCGACAGAATATCCAAATGGAGCGATACAAAGTCCGCAAACGGTATGTATGATGGTTTCTACAGATTATGGACGGCGTCGACCGGAAGCCCTGTCGGAACAAATAACGACACAAAGAAAAATCCTTGTTTACAGGCCGACCTGTTCGGAGACTGGCGCGAGGAGATAATCTACAGACTTTCAGACAACTCGGCGTTAAGAATATTTACCTCCCTTATACCGACAGACTATAAACTTACGACTTTTATGCACGACAGCCAGTACAGATGCGCTGTCGCGTGGCAGAACGTGGGATATAATCAGCCTCCTCACCCAAGTTATTATATCGGGCCCGACAAAACGACCTATGAACAGCCTGATATAAAACCGGCGGTAGCTAATACTGTTTCATTTATAATAACCTCCTCCGGTTCTCCTGTCGAGGGCGCCCAGATACAAATCGACAACAGCGCTGCTATTGTCACGGATTCCACAGGTGCGGCGCATACGCCTGTTTCCGTGGGGGCGCACACCTACACAATAAAATGTATAGGCTATGAAACAATCCCCGAGACAGCTTTTGTCATTAACGAAGAAGACGACATAATGGAAATCACTAAAGATTTGACAGTCAAAGAAAACTGTAATATATCCGTTTCCTATCTGACGGAGGACGGAAAAACGATAAAACCCGCCGACAAACTGGACTCAGTTCCAATCCTCTCCGAATATGTCCTTGAGGACTCCTATAAAGAGGATTTTACAGACGACAGCGGCGTAATTTATGAATACAACCCGAACCTGTCAAGCGACACCCGCTTTGACAGCTTAACCGACGATGCTGATATTAAGCTTGTGTTCACAGAAAAGACGCTCCCGGGAAAATACGGAACCGAAATTTACAGAACCAACTTCTCCGTGAACGGTTTCGAAAGCGACAGCGTAAACCACGGCTATACAACGTCTGCCGTCCCTTCATACGGAATGAGCGGCGGCATTAAATACAGCTCCTATGACATCGGCAGTAATATCATCACAATTAACCTTCCCGAAAGTCTTTCAGAATTTGTCGCTGAATTTGATATGGCGTATAATTATGTATCTTCTGACGCCTCGGCAGGCTGTATATTTGGCGTTTCCCCATACAGCGGCTCCACCGTAGGTCCAACAATGGGCGTTCGGGTAAGTACAAACTGCGACTTCGTGACTTACGGCGGCGGCTCTTCTATAAATTATGGCGCCAGAGTCACAGCGGGCAAAATGTACAGATATGTTTTGGAATGCGACGGAGAAAAATTTCAGTTAAGCGTGGGAGACCCTGATACAGGAGAACTTTTATGCAATATAGCATCAGGAAGCAGAAATATAAAACTCAGCGAGGGACAGCAAATAAACAAATTTTTAATTAATATGGGAAACGGAAGCGGAAACGCCAATATAAGCCTTTCCGACTTCAGAGTATATAAAATCGGCGGGCCGAATAACATTTCATGGGGAAAAAATACTGACATTTTAGCGGATATTCCCTCATCAACAAGTCTCGCGCCCGAAGACGTCAGCTTTATAACGGGAATAAGCGATTATCATATACCTGTTTCGGCAAGCTTTGATTACGAGCTTAAAAACGGCGACGGAACAGACCTTACAACCAGTCAGTCGGCTATATCTCTTGTATCCGTTGACGAAAACGGAACCTTCAGCGTTGATGAAAGCGCCCCGAAAGGAAGCTATAAGGTAATCTGCTCCTATAACGGCGAAAAATTGAGGGAATATAATATAACCGTCATTAAAAACGGAAACGTTGAAATATACAACTCCGCGAAAGACACGACAAGCACGGGAATATTCCGGTATGACGGCGACGACGGCGCGTCGCTCTCCTTTAAAAGCAATAAATATACCTTTACGCAGGACAGCGACGGCGGACGTGAGTTTTACGGGGACTTCTACCCCGCGACAAGCGGAGAAGCTGAAATCAGTTTTACTTTCTCCACGGGAGGAACGAAAGACTCCACGGGTGCATGGAACTGGACAAACGACAACAGGGAATACGGATATGAAATTCAATTCCTTGACGCCGAATATGACGGAGAAGACCCCGACGACCATATAGTATTCTCACTTTCTCAGAAATACGCCGCTAAAGCGCAGGAAGTGCAGTATGCCGCAAAGAGCACTGAAAAAACTTATGTAAACAACAGCGGTAATCTCATCGGCACTATCGAATCGTCGGGTATTACGGCAAGAAGCGTCACCACATGGAATATTTCCGTCAAATTCAATTTTGATAAAAACACGGTATCCTTCAAGCTTCTTAACAGCGACGGAAGCGGCGGCTATGTATACGATGATATCCCCACCTCAGGAGGATTTAAAACAATAAGATTTGTCTCAACAGGAAATAACAAGGTACAATGGAGCCCCGCAATCAGTAATTTTGTTTATTCAAAATTCGCTTACGAACCCGACCCTGTCGACCCTCAGACAGTTGAGTTAAGCGGAAACGGTTATCTTTCTGTTAATTTTGCCGAGCCTTATGACGGCGGAGCGCCTGTAAGCTATAAAGTAACTCTGACAGATACAGATGGAAAAGCCGTTGCCGAAAAAACGTCCGATACTTTGCCTGTTGTGTTTGAAAATGCGGAATCGGGAAAATATATTGTAAAAATAATATCCTCAAATTTAAAAGCTGATATTGAGGAAGTCACGGCGGGGCCGTTTGATATTGAGGTAATCCCTTTGCCGAAAGACCCCATTGAGATAGACGAGGAGGACACGGTATCCGGCGGAAAACTGAGCCTTACCGCAAAAATCACAAACAACGCCGAAACACAGAACAGCACCGTATTCGCCGCTTTATATGACGAGAATAAAGTTCTCCTTGACAGCGCGTATGAGAAAAAAGAACTGGCAAAAGGCGATAATTACAGCGAATTCAATTTAGATACAAAAGGTAAAAACAATGTAACCCTGAAAATATTTGTCTGGAACAGCGCCGAAGATATGAAACCGCTCTATGAAACACCCGCTTTTGAAAAAAACATAGGCCAGTGATTTATGAGCATTGAAACCGGGAAGAAAACCGCTCTTTTCAGCTTTCTTCCCGGACTGTCAGAAAAGTATAAAAGGAGGTAATATTTTATGAAATGTAAAAAAATACTTGCGTTTTTAACAATTCTTTCCGTTTCCTCAAGTCTGTCGGATACGCTTACCTTTGCGGCCGACGACATAGTTTCCGTCCCGAAAACCTATACGGAAACTCAGATAACAGCCGCTGACGGAGTACAAGTCACATCATATGAGGAATTAGCTTCCGCAATAGCCGACGGCAAAGAAAAAATTTACATAATGAACTCAATAGAAATGGAGGACGGGATACAGCTTTCCCTTTCAAATCAGGCTCTTATCGGCGTACCGTCCCGGGACGGGGAGCTTCCCGTTCTGAACTTTGAGAATATGAAAGGCGCAAACGATATTGTAAACGGAAAATCGGGGGATAAAGACGCGGCTGTAAGAGTAACCAGCGCGAACAATGAAATATCCGGCTTAATAATAGAGAAGGGACATGACAACGGAATACTTATAAAAGGTACGGAGGCAATAAATAATAAAGTCACAAACTGTATTCTTCGCTATAACAATGACAGCGGAATGCAGATAGCAGGCGGAGCGAGAGGAAACACAATAAAAAGTGTTTACAGCTATAGAAACTTTGATGTGTTCACATTGGGGGGAAACGCCGACGGTTTCGCTATAAAACTCGGCGCGGGCCCCGCGAAGACGACAAATCTTTTTACAATACTTGAGGGACGCAATTATTTCAAAGATTGCTACGCTTGGGAAAACAGTGACGACGGCTGGGACAGCTTTGATAAAGAATTAGCGGATTTAAGCGAGGATTTTCAGGCTGTCGGCGGCTACTGGACGTACAGAAACGACTACGAAAACTGTATGTGCTGGAATAACGGAAGTCCGGAAAACATAATGGGCTACACCGACTATATAAACGGCTTTTCTCTTGATGAAAACCTTCCCTTTATAAAGCGTCTTAAAGACATATCGGAGGAGAACGTTTACAACAGCTTCGTAAAAGCCTATAACGACGGAACCCTCTGCGAGAAACCTGACGGTTACAGTTCTTATTATCTAAATCCCGAAGAACTTCTCAGCGCTCCTTTCAGTTCCGAAAAAGGAACCCCCGAAAATGAGGAACTTTATTATAAAAAACTTGACGAGCTTTTCGGAACAATTCCAACGTCCGAGGGAGAGCTCGCACCCTCTCAGATAGCTGCTGAAAACTGGGGCGGAAATCCCAACGGATTTAAGCTTGGAAGTAAATTCACACAGACAAACTCGTTAAGATATATGAAAAACTGTATAGCCTTCGACCATGAGAAATACGGCTTTGACAAAAACAATTCCGGCGCTAAGCTTTACGCTGAAAACTGTATATCTTTCGGAAATAAAATAAATTATCACCTTGCGGACTACACCGCCTATAAATGGGAAAATATACAAGGCGCCGACGGATTGGAACCTGACGACCTTCCGAAAGCGGGAGCGTCAAATATTAATGTGGCTGTAAAAGATTTAGACGCGGCGCCGTATGAAGACTACAAATATCATTGTGTCGTGGCGGCAAATACTATAAGAGAAAACGCCTATAACAATAAAACAACCGTAACAAAACTTTTCGACGATTTATTTTAAACCAATCAGGCGGGAAACTGAATGACAGTTTCCCGCCTGATATTTTATTTTTACCCTTTATATTCGCCTTTTCTCCTTATCTTAGCCGATAAAATCGTCATATCGTCCCTGGCTGTTCCCCCTGAAAGCTCTAACGCCGTGTCAAGTACCGTTTCTGAAATTGTGTGAGGGTCTTTGTTCCTCATATTTCTGAGGAGGGTTTCAAGCTTGTCCCTGTCGTTTTCCGAAACAAAGCAATCTGCCACCCCGTCGGTCATCATAACGATTAAATCCCCGTCCTCAAGTGATATGCTGTTTGTTTCCATATCCACCTTATCAAGAATGCCAACGGGCAAAGTAGCGGAACTTATGACCTCCGTTTTGTCTTTTGAGATAATAAAGGATTCGCAGGCGCCTATCTTAGCGAATTCGCAAAGTCCCGTATACATATTTATCATACATATATCAAGTGTCGAAAAGCTTTTCGGTTCTGATTTCAGTACAAGAACGGAGTTTATCAGGTCAACGGCAACGTCCTTTTGAAAACCGGCCTCCATAAAATTCTCAAACAGTTCGATAGAAGCGGCGCTCTCCTCCCTTGCTCTCGCGCCGGAACCCATACCGTCTGAAAGGGCGAGAAGATAAGACCCGTTTCCCAGATTCATAAAAGTATGATTATCCCCCGATTCCCTGCTGTCAGATTTAGTCATACGTGAGACTCCCGCCGTCACGGTAAAAGGCTGTTCCTCGGTCAGCTTCAGCTTGCATATATTTTTTCCGTCGTCAATGGCTATACTGCAATGATAAATTTCTTTGTGCATATTTTTTCCGAGAATATCATTCACAACAGGAATTATTTCTTTTAAGCACGTATTCCTGCCATAACAGGAATTATGGGTTATAATAACCTCTGTTTTTTTGTCTTTATTTTCGGTAACCGCCGCCGAATATACTTTTATTCCGTTTTTAACAAGTTCCTCGGTCAGTCTTTTTGACGACGAATCGTCAAAGGAAAATTCTGAATAAAGTTCTTTTGAGAAGCTGTTTATAATTTTAGAGATACTGGCAATCTGACAGCTTACAAGTTCCCGGCTCTCGGCGATTTTGTTTTTCCATATCAGATTAATTTTGTAAGCCTCAAAAAGCCTGTTTACGTTTTCCGCCAATAAATCAGCATTTATACATTTTTTTCTGAAATCCCCGGGCATATCATAATATCCTATTCTGCCGTTTTTTTCACAGGTAGCCAAAAATCCGAAAAATACCTGATATGTGTTATAAAAATTATTTTTCCAGCAAAAATTCTGCATATCGCATTCCCTGCATACCCCGGCGAAAACATCATCTATAAGCTCGTCCACCTCGTCTTTGGATAAAGCGGTTCTTTTTTCCGCCAGATTGGAAAATGTTTTTGAGAGCCTCAGAAAGGATTCTGAAAATCCGTTAAGCCTGTGGGATATTATATCTTTCATTCTCAGGATATATGCGGAGGCGGTATCAGGCAAAGGCATAACCTTCGGGATAACGGAAGGAAATCTGTCAAGAGGAATAATTAAAAAGAAAATAACAGAAATTATTCCCGAAAACATCAGCTCTTTTGTCAGAAGCAAACCGTTTATGTATACAAAGCATATTACAGAGGAAAATATAAAGGAAATAGCCGTAAAAAGTTTATTCATATTTTTTGATATACCGCATACCGCCCCTGTTATTCCGAATACCCACGAATACTCAACAGGCAGACTCCCCGAGAGCATAAGAACGGATGACAGCAGAATACCGGCGCAGCATCCGGCGGAACTTCCGTTTTTGTGAGCCGTCGCCATAACCAGAAACATTAAAAGAGCGAGCATAACGGAAATTCTTCCCATATAAATATCCGCCGAGCCGGCAACAACCGCCCCCGTAAGGATTGACAGACTCAAAATATCGTTGCCCTCAAGAGTTCCGTCTCCGGCGTTAAAATAAACGGCGTTTATACACTGATTTAACACACAAGTAAGACAAAATACTAAAATTCCCTCAAGAATTGCTAAAATCGTATAATACATAGAAAAACTGTTTAAAAAAGCTATTACAAGTCCGGAAATAAGGGCGGCGGCAGCTCCTGTTCCGCTTTTAAGCATAAGTGTGACATTTTCCGTCCTGCCTTTTATGCAAACGTTAAAGAGTGCCATTACAGCAAGGCATATTAAATATTTGGATGTATATATTCCTCCGCTGTTTAACAAAAAACCAGGAACGGAAAACAACGCTGCCGAATAAAAAATCCTGTCGGTATATAAAAATGTGGCTAAAAAAGCTATGGCAAAAGGGTTTATTCCCTGAAACAAGGCTATCCTTCCTATGAAAAAGCTTAAACCCGTTAAAACTACGGCGGAAATTGCCTTAGGCGTTATTATAAAGCTTTTTTTGTTTGTCTTTTCCTGTCTCACATTAATCGCTTTGTTCATTGTTTTCTCCATAAAAATTCTTCCTTTCTCTTGTCTTTTGTCCGCCGTCAGGAACACCGACGGGTTAATAAACCATAAATTATTCAGTTTTTTGTATATCGAACCAATAAAAGAATAAACAGGCAATTTTTAATAAAATCTGATAATATAGTCAATCAATAAATTAATACAACAAAAAATAAGACCGTGGGCGCTTTCCTTAAAATTTTT
>CAYLJL010000059.1:0-8476 GCA_964384005.1 uncultured Lachnospiraceae bacterium
AAAGGAGGTTACATAAATGCAGATTAAATTTACAAAAAAAGCGCAGCAGGCTATCGAGGAAGCCCGTAAATCCGCTGTTGAACTTGGACAGGGATATGTGGGTTCGGAACATTTGCTTATCGGTCTTCTGCGCGCGGATAATTCAGTTGCTTATAAGGCTCTTGAACAGCAGAACGTGGATGAAAATGATGTTGTGGAAAAAATAGGCGAGCTTATCGGGATTGACTCAAATGTTGTTGAAGCGCCCATTGATTTTACCCCAAGAACAAAGCGCATTCTGGAAAAAAGTCTCCAGGAGGCTCTTAATATGGGTACGACATATATAGGTTCGGAGCATTTGCTTCTTGCTCTTATTAAAGAAGAAGACTGTGTTGCCACAAAAATACTTGCTCTTTTAAATGTAAACGGAAACAGACTTTATGAGGATATTTTATCTATGCTCGGCGAGGGCGAAAGCGGCGGCGGGGATATCCCTATTAACTCAAATTCATCCAAAAGCAAGAAAAATTCCAAAACCTCTACTCTTGATAAGTTCAGCCGTGATTTGACCGTTATGGCTGAGGAAAATAAATTTGACCCTATCGTCGGCAGAGATAAGGAAATTGAAAGGGTTATCCAGATTTTAAGCAGAAGAACCAAAAATAACCCTTGTCTTGTCGGCGACCCGGGTGTTGGAAAAACCGCTATCGCCGAGGGCCTCGCGCAGAAAATCGTATCGGGCGACGTGCCTGAAATTCTTAAGGACAAGCGGGTTGTTTCTCTCGACCTGTCGTCTATGGTTGCCGGAAGCAAATACAGAGGCGAGTTTGAGGAACGTATTAAAAAGGTTATTGAGGAGGTTGAGAAGGCCCGTAACGTAATTTTGTTTATTGACGAGCTTCACACAATTATCGGCGCCGGCGGCGCCGAAGGCGCTATTGACGCGTCCAATATTTTAAAACCCTCTCTGGCGAGAGGAGAAATCCAGGTAATCGGCGCTACGACTTTAAACGAGTACAGAAAGTATGTCGAAAAGGACGCCGCTCTTGAGAGAAGATTTCAGCCCGTTAAAGTTCTTGAGCCGTCGGAAGACGACGCTGTTGAAATGCTCAGAGGACTGAGGGATAAATACGAGGCTCATCACAATGTTAAAATTACAGACGGCGCTATAATAGCCGCCGTCAGGCTTTCAAACAGATATATTTCCGACAGGTATCTGCCTGACAAGGCTATTGACGTACTTGACGAGGCGGCTTCAAAAGTAAGGCTTAAAACTTTTACGGCGCCGCCTGATATTAAAGAAATGGAGGACGAGATTAATTCCCTTGAAAAAGAAAAAGAAGCCGCTATTAAAACCGAGGAGTTTGAAAGGGCCGGCAGCGTCAAAAAGAAACAAGATGAGATAAAGGAAAAGCTTAAAATAGCTAAAGTCGGATGGAACGCCAAAAATAATAAGGACACTCAGGTCGTTGAGGAAGAAGATATCGCCGATACCGTTTCAAACTGGACGGGAATACCTGTAAGGCGCCTTCAGGAGGAAGAAGGAGAACGTCTTAAAAATATGGAAAATATTCTCCACGAGAGGGTTATCGGACAGGAGGAGGCCGTTAAGGCTCTGTCAAAAGCGATAAGGAGAGGCAGGGTTGGCCTTAAAGACCCGAAAAGACCTATAGGCTCGTTTTTGTTTTTAGGCCCTACGGGAGTCGGAAAAACAGAACTTTCAAAAGCCTTGTCAAATGTTCTCTTTGGTGAGGACGACGCTATTATTCGCGTGGATATGAGCGAATATATGGAAAAACACAGCGTATCTAAACTTATTGGCTCTCCCCCGGGATATGTCGGATACGACGAGGGCGGTCAGCTGAGTGAAAAAATAAGAAGAAAACCTTATTGTGTTATTCTTTTTGACGAAATTGAAAAAGCTCACCCTGATGTATTCAATATTCTTCTTCAGGTGCTTGACGATGGTCATATTACCGATGCTCAGGGCAGGAGAGTCGATTTTAAAAATACTGTTATAATAATGACGTCAAACGCCGGGGCGAGAAGCATTACAGCGCCTAAAAAGCTTGGTTTCAGCCAATCGGATGACTCGGGAATACAGGAATACGATGATATTAAAAAAGGAGTTATGGAGGAAGTAAAGCGTATTTTCAGGCCGGAGTTTTTGAACCGTATTGATGATATTATTGTTTTTCATCCTCTTGATAAGGAAAATGTCAAGAAAATCGCTAAATTGATGTTTAACGAACTTAAAGCAAGAGTTAAGTCAAATATGCGGATTGATATGAATATTACAGACCAGGCGCTTGAGAAACTGACGGAGACGGGCTTTGACCCGACCTATGGAGCAAGACCCCTGAGGAGAGCTATTCAAAGCCAGATTGAGGATTTATTCGCTGAAAATATACTTGACGGAAAATTTAAAGAAGGCGGAGAGGTTGTCGTCTGTGTTAAAGACGGAAAAATTACTATAAAAAGCAAAGAAGACTAATCAGCTTATCCGGAAGCGCAAAAACCCCCGGGAAATGTACGTATTTCCCGGGGGTTTCCTATAGTTATGGTCAATCAACTTGAAAAATGAACAAGTCAGGCGGATAAAAATTTTTTTCGCTTATGTTCCGTCGGTCGGCATAGGCTTTGGCTATGTTCTCCCTCCGCTGCCCCGCAAAAATAATTCTTATCCCGCCTCCTTCCGACCATTTTCAAGTTGATTGACTATATATGGAAATTATGACTTTTACATGATATTTTTGTCAAAAAACTTTACAGCTCTTTCAAATTTTGTTATTATATATGTATATTTAAAATTTATACATTATTATAGTAAACAAAATAAATTAATTTACTATAATATCTTGGTACTTTATAGCAAATTGCAAAATCCTCAGCGCGAAACGATAAAATAATTTCCCTGATATATTTATGTTCATTCTTCTGTTGTTTCGCTTTAGTAAAATTATATTCAATCAACTTAAAAATAAACAAGTTCGGCGGTCAGAAATTCTTTTTGCTTATGTTTAGTCAGTCAGCGCAGGCTTTCGGCTATGCTCTCCTTCCGCCGCCCTGCAAAAATAATTTTCAGCCCGTCTCCTTTTGCTCATTTTCAAGTTGATTGACTATAATCTCAATTTTTTTGAGGGTTTTGGTTTATTCTGCTATAAATTAAATTATTCTTCAGGAGGTCGATTATATGAAAAATCTGGTTGGTATTTTTTTTGTTTTTTTGCTGATTTTCGGAATGACCGCCTGCTCGGCGGAAAGGGCGGCGGATAGCAGAGCTTCAAGATATGAGGGCAGCGTGGCGGAATCAAGAGTGCGTGACAGGAAAAAACTTTTGGCTCTGGAAGACGGTAACGATAACGAGACAGAGGAAACGAACGTAAATTCCGGAGAAAAAATAACTTTGAAGCTTGCCGAGGTTCACGCGGAAGGTTATCCGACCACTCTGGCAGACCAGAAATTCGCGGAGCTTGTAAATCAGAAAACCGACGGAAGAATAACTATTGAGGTTTATTCTGACGGAAAACTCGGAGAAGAAGCGGAAGTTGTTGAAAGTATGCAGAAAGGAGATATTGATTTTGCCCGCGTAAGCGTTTCTATAGTGGCGAAGGCGTCTCCGGAACTGAATGCTCTTAATTTGCCGTATTTGTACAATGATTCGGAACATATGTGGCGGGTACTTAACAGCGATTTGGGGCAGAGTATGCTTGAAAGCGTTTCAAAAGCACAGCTTGTGGGGCTTGCGTGGTACGATGGCGGCGCGAGAAACTTTTTCGCCAATAAAGAGATTAACTCTTTAAGCGATATCAGCGGGCTGCGTCTGAGAATGCAGAACAACGACCTTATGTTCGGACTTGCTGAGGCCCTCGGCGCGGAACCGAAGGATTTGTCCATGGGAGATATCAACAGCGCTATTGAACAGGGTATTCTGGACGGCGCAGAGAATAATATCCCTACATACGAAAGTATGGGTCATGTCGCTTACGCTCCGTATTATATTTTTGACTCTCATTCAAGAATTCCGGAAATCCTCGCGGGCAGCGAAAAGACTTTTAACAGTCTTTCCGACGACGACCAGAAAATTTTAAAAGAATGCGCTAAAGAAACTCAGGAGTATGAAATTGAGCAATGGGAAAAGCGGGAGATTGAATCAAAAGAAAAGGTTCAGGAACAAGGTGTTAAATTTATTGAGTTAAGCGATGAGGCTATGGCTGAAATAAGAAAGGCGTGCGAGCCTTTATATGATGAATTTGGCGCGGACTATAAAGATATTATAGAAGAAATCAGAAATATGGCCTAATTATATTCTGAAGGGAGAGAAATTTATGGGAAAGCTTAAAAACTTCTGCTTAAATTTACCTATACGCGTTAAAATTCTTTGTTCTATCGGTATTACGGTTGTTTTGTTTATGATTTTACTTCTGGTAAATAATTTTATTATTGAAATTGTTTCCCGAAAATATGAACAGGCGGTCGGCGGAGCTGAATACAGATACAGTGTCGCCAGCGATATTAATGCTCTCACCGCCAATACAAGCAAGGAACTTACCGCGGCAAGGTATAATTACAATAATAAAAGCTCTTTAAATATCGCGAAAGAAAATATTTACGACTATCTTGACGATATAATTATTTCTGTTGAACTGTACAGAAGAAGCACAAACGGTGTTTATCCTTCCTCCGATGAGGATTATATTGTTCAGATGTCTATTACAGATGATATTATCGACGCTTATGACGAATATTCGGCTGTTGTGGATGAAATGCTGAGCTATTGCGATAATGGTGATTTGGAGGCTTTGCTTCGTACAGATTCTTCTGTGGACATGGTTCAGGAAAAGCTTGCGGGATATATTGACGAGCTTATGTATATTTCTTATGAGGAGTCAGTAAAAAGTACCGGCGAAGCTTACGATATGTCTGTAACAAGCGTTATAGTTTCTATTGCCCTCGCTGTGCTGGTTTGTATTATAGCTGTTTTTTTGGGATTCATCATTTCTTCTTTTATTGTCAAGCCTGTTAAAAAACTTACGGAATTATCTACAAATGTAGCAAAAGGAAAATTCGACGTTGACCTGAATATAGGAACAAGCGACGAAATAGGCAAGCTTTCAGGTAATATTAATTCTATTATCCTTAGCTTTCAGAATATTACAGACAAAATTATTGATATATACTCAAATATTGAAAACGGCTCTCTCTCCGCGAGAATTAACTCGGACAACTATGACGGAGCCTATAAGGAAACGGCGGAATCAGTCAACCGTATACTTGATATTTTTGAAAATGATATGTGGTCTGTTCTGGACAGTATCAGAGAATACGCCAAAGGTAATTTTGATTATGACACTCCGGAGTTTAAAGGAGAAAAGGCAGAGTTTCAGACTCAGCTCGATATTTTTAAGAATACTCTTAAAAACATCAATTCGGATTTGTCAAAACTTATTAACGCGGTTATATGCGGAAATCTTGATGTGAGGGTTAATTCGGATACATATACAGGCGACTGGAAGGACATTATTGAAAATCTTAATAAACTTGTGGGTACTATTGAAAGGCCTATCAAGAAAACTTGTGAAATTCTTAAAGAAGTTGAAAACGCTAATTTCAATGTTTATCTTGACGGAGATTACAGCGGTAATTTTAAGACTATGCAAAATTCCATTAACTCCACTATTGAAAGTCTTAAAATTTACATAGAAAATATTTCCGAAATACTTACCAAAATGGCGGGAAAAGACCTTAATGTTTCTATTGACATTGAATATAAGGGCGATTTTAACAAGATAAAAACCGCTCTTACACTTATAATAACTAATTTTAACATACTTATTAAACAGATTGAGGAATCCTCCGAACAGGTTTCAATAGGCGCTCAGAGCATCGCGGATACGAGCAACAATCTTGCTATGGGAGCTTCGACTCAGTCCATTTCAATTAATAATATTGTGGGCAGCTTTGAAAGAATTTCAAGTCAGGCGGAGTATACCTCATCAAGCACTATTGACGCCAACAAGATGACAAGCCTTGTTAAGGATAAGGTTGAAAGCGAAAATTATGATATAAAAAGTATGGTTGACGCTATGTCTGCTATAAATGAAGCCTCCTCCGATATTCATAATATTATCGGCGTTATTGAGGGAATAGCTTTTCAGACAAATCTTCTCGCGCTTAACGCCGCTATTGAGGCCGTGAGAGCTGGTTCTTACGGAAAAGGGTTCGGCGTTGTTGCGGACGAGGTAAGAAGTCTCGCTTTAAGAAGTAATAAGGCTGTTTCTGAAACTTCTGAACTTATTGACATTACTATTGAAAAAGTTAAGGAGGGTATGGAAATCGCCAATAAGGCGGCCGGCCAGCTTGCGGAAATCTCTGACCTTGTCGATAAAGTCGATGGTATTATAGATAAAGTTAATGAGTCAAGTCAACAGCAATATCATTCGATTAAGGATGTTAAAAAAGAGATTTCTCAGATTACAGATGTTGTCAACAGCAATTCCTCAACATCTGAGGCTGCCGCTTCCGCTTCCGAGGAACTCGCGAGCATGGTTTATGTACTTAAAGAGTATATAGAAGAATTTAAACTTAAAGATTTGCAAAAATAAATAGAACTCTTTCGAAACCTTACGGCAATTTCGGAAAGGTCAGAAAAAATATTTTTTCTTTTTTAATGAAATTGCCGTAACAGCATAGTTTCGAAAGAAGTCTAATATAAGAATTTATTTGCAGGCGTTTTTAAGAAAATACTTACAATAACGTGAGTTCGATAAAAAAACAATACTAACATCCTGTAGAACTGCCGTTTTCAAACAGCGAAACGTAGTTTCGCATAAAAGTTTTTATCAAACTTTTTTTAAAGAGTGCCGCAAAGAAATGCGGGCGGCGTAAGCCGACTTTGGCGAAGCCAAAGCACTGAACAGTTTGCGGAGTTTGAGGCGGAGCCTCAAGGTTTTTATGCTTCAAGAGTATTTTTGGAGGTTTGGAACCACGGCTGCATTGGCGAGCAGCAAAGCGAAGCTTTGCGGCCAGCCTTTTTACGATAGAAAAAGGTTCTAATTTACAAAAATTTATCATCGAACTCACGTTACAATAGATTTTTTTCTAACCTTTACGGCAATTCCAGAAAGGTTAGAAAGAAATCTAATCTTAAATTTTAGAATGGGAAATTCACTAAATATGAATGTATATGATTTTGATAAAACAATATATAATGGCGACAGCACTCTTGATTTTTATAAATTTATTTTAAAAAAGTATCCAAGTACTTTTAAATACTTTCCAAAACAATTAATAGGACAAGTTCTGTTTCACTTAAAATTAATAAAAAGAACAAAAATGAAAGAATATTTTTATTCTTTTATTCCGGGAATTGAAAATATCGAAAAAGAAATTTCTGAATTCTGGGATATAAGTATCAAAAAAATATATCCTTGGTACAAAGAAAAACGTAAAAACAACGATGTTATAATTTCCGCCTCTCCGGAGTTTCTGCTTTCAGAAGCCTGCGGCAGACTTGGTATAAATTTTCTGATTGCTTCAAAAGTTAATAAACTGAATGGAAAATGCGAAAGTCCAAACTGCCGAGGACAAGAAAAAGCTGAAAGATTTAAAGAAAAGTTTGGAAATCAGCAAATTGAGGAATTTTATTCCGACTCTCTGTCTGATTTGCCTCTCGCTCTTATGGCTGAAAAAAGTTATCTTGTAAATAAAGGGGAAATTTCCGAATGGATTATTTGAAAATTTCCTGTTATGTTCAATCGGTTTGAAATATTTTTTCTTTTTTATGAAATTGCCGTAATGGCGTAGTTTCGAAAGAAGTCCATTGATTGGCTATAATTCAAAAATAAAAATTAATTTTATTAAAATTTTAGATTGGGGAAACATCACCTATGTATTACTTAAAGGAAATGAGAGTATCTCACTACATAAAAAATGGTCTTATTTTTATACCTGTTATATTCAGCGGAAATTTAACTAACATATATCTTATTTGCCTTAACCTGATATTTGTTATATGCTTTTCTTTTATGGCTTCCGTTGTTTATATAATAAACGATATAAAAGATATTGAAAAAGACCGGCTTCATCCTGTCAAAAAAGAACGTCCTATCGCCTCGGGAAAAATTTCCGTCAAAAACTCGCTTATTCTTGCAATGATTTTATTAATCATAAGTTTTACAATCAGCGGATATATTTCTGCCGTAAACGGAAATTTTGTTCCGATGTTAATAATGGGGCTGTATTTTGTTATTAATATATTATATAGTATTTTCGGACTTAAAAATATACCCTTGCTTGATGTTTGCATATTGACATTTGGTTTTTATCTTAGGGTTCTTCTCGGCGCTCTTATAAGCGGAGTTGAAATTTCATCATATCTTTATCTGATTATTATTTTCGGAACCTTTTATCTTGGATTTGGAAAAAGAAGAAATGAATTAAAAAACAACGGAGGAGAAACAAGAAAAGTTCTTTCCTTGTATAACGTCGCTTTTCT
>CAYLJL010000060.1:0-8447 GCA_964384005.1 uncultured Lachnospiraceae bacterium
ATGCGCACGATTTTTGTAAAATACTTTCCGCGCTTTACGCAACAAAAATAGGCGCGGTAAACATCATAATTTATGATGTTTACTATAAAAATTATTTTTATTATCATTTGTACGGTATTTACTATGTTTAAAAAAATAGGGTCTGTTCCTTCAGGGGCAGGCTTTATTTTTTTGCGCGCGGAGAAAAGAGTGTCAGATACAGGTATTTTTTTGCCGTATCTGCTGAAATTATTTTTATTTTTGAATTATACGATATTTCCATAGTAAAATAAATATTAAAAAAAGGTTTAGATTTTTACATATTTATGATATAATATAAGTATTGAGAGTCAGCTGTTGATAATTGTTCTGAGTATAATCAGAGGAAGAATAACTATAAGCTTTCCGATTGTTCCGCGCGGGGTGTTTTTGTACATAAAAAAAATTATCAGTATACCTAAGGTATACTGATAAAGGATTATAAAATACCGCTGAGTATTTTATATGAAATTTCTTATCAGGCTTGACTGGGAGCCCCTACGGGACAGACACCGGCACAAGTACCGCAGTCAACACAAGCGCTGTCATCAATTACGTATTTTGAATCGCCTTCAGAAATACAACTTACAGGACATTCGCCCGCACAAGCGCCGCAGCTGATACATTCGTCACTAATTTGATATGCCATAATAAAACACCTCCGTAATATTAAATAATAATAAGACAAGGATTATTAATTCCTTAGATATATTCTATACTATAATTTAATATTTTGCAAGTAAAAAATTTATAAAATTTATTTATATTATGGAAACTCTGATTAGAGCGAACCGGTAAAAGAATGAACAGGCAATCTTTGATAAAACACGATATACAAAATAATTATTTTATTGATTCGAGGTAAAAATTCTGCGAATTGCTATAGTTAAAAATTCTGCGGAAAAACGGCAAAAACGGCGGTATATCTTTTATAGCAATCCACAAAATTTTCAGAGCAAAACAATAAAATAATTTACTGAATATATCGGATTTTATTAAGATTTGCTGTGGCATTATTTTATTGTTTTGCTATAATTGGGAAAACGTAGGGAATTATAGAAAAACAGCTGTACCGACAGAAATTATAAGGAGAGTAATTTTTATGATTGAAAAACAGAAAGTTTATGATATTTTATCAGAGGCTCTTTTCTTTGGGGGAGATTTCTCGGAAGTTTTTATTGAGCATAACCAAAAAAATAATATATCTTTTATAAACGGCAAAGCCGACAGAGTTGTTTCCGGATTTGATTACGGGCTTGGTCTTCGTATTTTCAGCGGTGAGAGAGTGATTTATTCTTATACTAATGATTTATCTTTTGACAATCTTATAAAAATGGCGAGAGAGGCTTCATTGGCGGCGGATAAAAATGACGGCGCAATAATTAACGCTTTTGTTGAAAAAGATTACAGAGAGGATTTAAACAGACATAAAGCTCTTATTATGCCTTCAGACGTTGAAAGACAGGTTATTTCCGATATGCTTTTTGACGCGAGTAATTCCGCTTTTAAGTACAGTAATCTGATAAGTCAGACGAGTATGGGATATTCCGATTCTGTACAGGAAGTATTAATTGCGAACTCAAACGGACTCTGGGCAAGGGACAGACGTGTACGCACAAGGGCTTTTGTCAGCGCTGTCGCCTCCTCAAAAACTGAAAAGCAGAGAGGATATTTAGGCCCGGGAGCTTTGAAGGGTCTTGAGTTTTATGATGAGATTGATTTGAACGAACTTGCCGTGGAAGCCGCCC
The DNA here is from genome assembly GCA_964384005.1 of uncultured Lachnospiraceae bacterium. Classification (GTDB taxonomy): domain Bacteria; phylum Bacillota; class Clostridia; order Lachnospirales; family CAG-274; genus MGBC114079. The sequence goes on from CAYLJL010000060.1 coordinate 1,767, forward strand.
GTTCGGCGGTTACTATGCTTAAAGCCGGTTTTTGCCCGGGCGGAAAAATGCCTGTTGTTATAGATAACGGTTTCGGCGGAGTTATTTTTCACGAGGCCTGCGGTCATGCTCTTGAAGCGGCGGCAGTCGCTAAAAACGCTTCTGTATTCAGTGATAAACTTGAACAGCGTATCGCCGGTGAGAAGGTCAGCGCTTTTGACGACGGAACAATTCAAAATGAATGGGGTTCTGTTAATATTGACGATGAAGGCGTTGAGGGAAGAAAAAATATTTTAATTAAAAACGGTATTTTAAAATCATATATGGTCGATGAATTTAACGGGAGAAAATTAAACACAGGCGCGACAGGTTCGTCAAGGCGGGAATCTTATAAATACCCGCCTGTTTCAAGAATGACAAATACTTATATCGCTAAAGGCGAAGACAAGGCGGAGGATATTATTTCTTCAACGGATTATGGAATTTACGCGAAGTATATGGGCGGCGGTTCGGTAAATCCTGTTACCGGAGAATTTAATTTTGCCGTGAACGAGGCCTATATGATAAGAGGCGGAAAAATCGCCGAACCTGTCAGATGCGCTACGATAATAGGAAAGGGCGACGAGGTGCTTATGAACATTGATATGGTTTCCGATAATCTTAGTTTAGCTTCGGGAATGTGCGGCGCGTCGAGCGGAAGCATACCCGTCAACGTGGGGCAGCCGATGATAAGAGTTAATAATATAACCGTTGGGGGAAGGGGATAATTTTTATGGACATAAAAGAGTTTAAGAAAATTATTTTTGAGGAAACGAAAAAATACGGCATAACGGATTTTGAGCTTTTTTATCAGAAAAATAAAAGTTTTAATGTCAGTGTTTTTGAGGGGGAAATTGAAAAATATCAGAATAATTTATCGGGCGGCGTTTCTTTCAAGGCCATTATCAAGGGGAAAACAGGATATGCTTATTCCGAAAAAATTGACAGGGAAAGCGTTGATTTTTTACTGGAATCCGCTGTTAAAAATTCTGAAATTTCAAGCGACGAGGGAGAATATATATACTGTGGCGACGAGGTTTATCCTGATGTAAATGTATTTAATGAAAAACTTGAGACTTATGACGCGGGTTTTAAAATAAAGCTTTGTAAAGATATTGAAAAAGCCGCTTTAAATTATGACGGCAGAATTATTTCCGTAAAAAACTGTTTTGTGGGAAACGCAGATAATGAGATTTATATTGCCAACAGTAAAAATTTAGAACTTTTCCGGAAATCAAACTACGCGACGGCCTGTATTTCGGTTACGGCGGAAGAAAACGGAGTCAGAAAAACAGGCTGGGAATTCTGGCAGGGTATGGATTTTGGCCCCATTAATTATGTTAAAATTGCTGAAAATGTATGCGAAAAAGCGCTGAGCCTTCTCGGAAGCAAAACGGTACGTACAGGTAAAAGGAATATTATATTAAAAAATGAAGCTTTTGCAGATATACTTACAACTTTTATGGATTGCTTTTTTGCGGAAAATTCTCAGAAAGGGTTTTCTTTACTTAAAGGAAAGGTTGGAGAACAAATAGCCGCGAAATGTGTTACTATAAAAGATATGCCGCTTTTAGAGGGAGGTTTCGCGACGTGCGGTTTTGACTGCGAGGGGGTGGCCTCATACAATAAAACAGTCGTTGAGGAAGGAAAATTCAACACCTTTTTATATAATTTGAAATCCGCCGCGAAGGACAATATAAAATCAACGGGAAACGGCTTTAAATCAAGCTTTAAGGCTGCCGCCTCAACTGCCGCGACGAATTTTATTCTTGAAAAGGGAGAGGTTAGTTTTGACAAGCTTGTTTATGAACTATACGATGGTCTGATTATTACGGGACTCGCGGGACTTCATTCGGGCGCGGAGCCGATTTCAGGAAATTTTTCCCTCGCGGCGGAGGGCTTTCTGGTAAAAGAAGGAAAGGTTTACGAGCCTGTTGAGCAAATAACAATTTCAGGAAATTTTTTTGACCTCCTTAACGATATATCAAATGTATCCGATGATTTGTATTTTGCCGCTAAAACGGTCAAGGGGGCGGTTATTTGCCCTTCCGTTTTAGTTAAAAATATTAATGTGGCAAGTTGACGAAAAATTTATTTGTGCAAAATTTTACATTAACTTATACTTGTACGGTTATTTTTGATAAAAAGTCAGGAATATAGAGTTGATTTTTTTTAATTTCAGGTATATAATTAAAATGTATTAAGATATATTTTATAGGCCGTAAATAAATTTTTTTGGCCTTCGTTTTATTTATGGTCGTTAAAATATTTGTCAATACAAAAATATTTTAAAAAGGAGGAAAAACAATGAAACGAAGATTATTGGCTTTTACTTTGGCGTTTACTATGACGTTTACCACATTAGTTACAGTTAATGCCGACGAGTTTGATATTGCTGATGATACTTCTTCCGAAGTCGCTGATGAGATTTCTGTTGAGGAAATTGAAGAAGCAGCTGATATGGAAGATGTTTCTGACATTGAGGAAGATTCCGAAAGTGAAGAGGATTCCGACAGTGAAGAAGATTCTGACGATGAATCCGAAAAAGCTGAAGAATCCGACGGCTCTGTTTCAGGCTCAGAAAGCACATCAAAAGCCGACGCGGACGACGATTTGTCTCTCGCGGCAGCGAGCGATGAGACTATAGTGGTTGTAAAAGACTGGGTTTCAGGCCTTACAGGCGGAAAGAATTCCCTTAAAGCTAATAGCGACGGAACTGTTTCTTATGTAAGAGGCGGAGATAACTCAGGTAAGTTTTCTGATACCGTAGACCAGTTTGGTTACTACGCTCCAAAAACAGGCGTTGATATCTCAAAAGACTTTACTTTTTCAGCTACAATGACTATCAACGGCTTGCTTACTTATGGCGATACAAACCAGGCTCAGTGTTCCGCAGGTATACTCGTTATGGCTCCTATACAGGACACTCCGCCAAGCGTTTGCGTTGGTATAGCCATGAACAGCAATTCTACAGGTTTCATAGGCTCGAATGTAAGAACCGCTTTTGACGAAGAGGGAAATTATAAAATTCAAGCCCGTGCCCCCGCTAACAAGACACCTAATAATTGGGTGCAGTTATCTCCCAATCAGTTCAGCGATGGTAACAATAAGGGCTCCTATGACCTTAAAATTGAGAAAATAGGTAACAGCTATACAGTTTACTGTGGAGATCAGAAAGTAAAATATGACTATGACAAAGAGAACTTTATGGGAGCGGATGGTACAAATACTACTATTTTCCCTGCTCTTTACGTAGCTCGTGACGTTAACGTTACTTTCAGCAATATTCTGCTTGAAGTTGATAACCGTATTCAAAACGGTGTGGTAATTATTGATGAACCTACTGACAATACAGCGCTTGTAGGCAACGAACCGGAATTCCCGGGTCTTAAAGTGGGTATCAGCTATTCAGACGGCTCTGTAAAAGAGATTACTGAAGGATACCAGATTACAGGCTATGACAAAAATAAAGTGGGAAAACAAACCGCGAGAATTACAATAGGTGATTTTTATGCTGAGTATGAAATTGAAATACTTAAAAAGGCTTGTACAAACATTGAGATTACCTCAAATCCAATGAAAGTTAATTATTACGAAGGTCAGCAATTCAGAACAGACAACTTTGTTGTTGAGGCGGACTATGAGGACGGCTCTCACGTTGTTCTTAACAGAGACGAGTATGACGTAATCGTAAAGGGAAAGGTTATTGGTCCTGATGATTACTTTACAACGGACCTTGCCGGAGATAATATTGATTTTACCATAAGAAGAAAAGCTACAGATGAAATCAGCTCAGGCGGAAAAACGACGTCTTTCAAGGGCTCTGTATCCCCTCTTAAGTTAGACCATATTACAGTAGCTATAAAACCAAAAACCGTATATTATCTTTATGAGGAACAAGAAAATCAGGGTATACTTGTAAAAGGTTACTACTCTGATGGCAAAACCTCAAAAACCGACTCTTTATTTGAATCTGAGTACACTATATCAGACGACCTTGACACAACAAGCGAAGGTACCCGCGTAATTACGGTTACAAGCAACTATAACAGTGCTTTTACCGCGGACTTCGAAGTGTCTGTAATGGTTAAGAGATTCTCAAAAGCATATATGACATCTTATCCGAGAACAACTTATCCGGTTTTAACAGGGTTAAGCAGTTATGACCCGAAATATTGGTATGATTACTATAACGGTAAGCCCGACGGAACGACAGGTACTCTTGAAGACGAGACAAAGCAGTATAATCAGGGCGGTCTTGAAATTACTTATCTCTACTCAAGCGGTGAGGAAGCAATCGCTTCTCCTGACGATTATGAAATTGTTCTTGATGAGTTTGATTTAAGAGACCCATCGGCGGATAACAAAGTTATAGTCAGATTCCCTAAGACGAGCGAGGCTTATGGTACCGATGACATAGTTATTCCGGTTACTGTAAGGGATTATTCCACAAACTACTGGAAACCTCATATTTTCGGAGCTTCTACAACCGCTTCTAAATCAAGAAGTCCTGAAGAAGATAAAATGGGTATGATTCTTACAGAGGCTGACGGAACTGTAACTCATTTTGATACTACAGGTACAAGCGGAACAGCTACCAAATCCTCAAGCGGAGATTATTACAACGACAGATATGTAGGTGACAGAAGAATAGAGGAACCAGGCGCGAGCCTTCATATATGGGCAAATCAGGGCGCCGGAAAACAAGCCGACTCTAACGACGGTCTTTCATTCTACTATACAAGACTTAATTTCGAGGACGACTTTAAGTTAAGCGCCGATATTTTAGTTAATTCTTATGTAAACGGCGACACTGATGAAAACAGAGACGGTCAGGAAGGTTTCGGTATTATGGCGAGGGACGTTGTAAACCTTACTCCGAGTGAAGAATATAAACAGAGGGTTATTGCTGACGGCGGTAGTATATATACCGAAGAAGGCGGAAGCAAAATACAGTTTGTTTATAAATATGAGGACGCCGCTCTTGATGAGTATGGCGAGCCTATACCATACAATACGGCGATTTACAACTACGCGAATATGGTTATGATTGCCGCTCACAGCGGAGGAAGCTGGCCAAGCGACCCGACAGCGGATTCTTACTTGTTCAACACAACAAAGAACCGTATCAACCTTATTTACAGAACGTTTATTGAGGGAGACCCTTACGCCGCAAGTTCTGATGTTATGAGAAGTTCGGTTGTAAACACTCTTTCAAGCGATTTCCCGTCACCGGGTACAAGATATCATATTTCTCTTGAGAAATTACCGGGAGGATATAAAGGCGTCTGCTATGATTATCAGTCAAAAGAATTCAAGACAGACTTTATTTACTATGATGAGGAAACAGACGAAACAGACCTTAACGTATTAGATGAAAACAACTTATACGTAGGTTTCTTTGCTACTCGTTACGCTGACATTGTCGTAAGCAACGTTAGTCTTGTCAAATCAGCACCGGAAACCGATATGTCCTCAAAAATTACCGAGGCAAATAAATTTACCGTTCCTAAATTGTATCTTAGCTCAAAAACTTATTCTACCACAACGGATTATAATTTTATTATAAGAACGAATAACTATTCAGGCGGAAGAGTAACAATTATGCAGGACGGAGAAGTTATTTATTATGATATGGTTGTTAAAAGAAAAGCAACAATATTCCCCGTTACTCTTAACCCGGACAGCAAAACTGAATTTAAAGTAATGTATACGCCGGCTTATATTTCCGAGGGGTCAAAGAACTATCAGGAATTGTCTTCTTACGATTCGACGTTCTATGAATGGACAATTACCCATAAAAGCAATTTTGACAAAACCAAGGAACTTCTGTTTGTATCTCCGGACGCCGACGCGGGCGGAACAGGAGATATTGACGACCCGATGCCTTTTGACGTTGCCTATGGTCTTATGAGTTTAGGTCAGAAAATAATACTTCTGCCGGGTACGTATCCTCTTGACAGTCAGCTTGCTATTCCTGATACAAACTCAGGTACCGCTAAAGCGCCTAAATACCTTATCGGCTTTAACAAATATCAGGCTGAGGAAGACGGTTATGCCGGAGAAAACGGATACAACATAAAGGTATATGAGGAAAAATATGAAAATGTCAACGGCGGAATAGCCGAGTTCGATATGCTGGGCGGAAATAACGGTATTATAAACGGCGCGTCGTATTGGGTAATGAAGAACTTCTCTATTACAAACGGCGGTAAGAACGCTAAACCGTTCCATATAGGCGGTAACGGCTGTATTATTGACAACATAAAGGTTCACGACTGTCAGGACTCAGGTATTAATTTAAGCCGTACAAGTTCTTCTCAGGAAACTATAAAAGACTGGCCAAGCAACAATATATTCACAAACTGCGAGGTTTGGAACTGTGCCGACGCATCTTTCAATAACGCTGACGGTTATGCTACAAAGCTTACCGTAGGTTATGGAAATAAGCTTATCGGCTGTGTATCTCATCATAACTCTGATGACGGATGGGATTTGTTCTGTAAACAGTCAGGCGGCTATATGGCTCCTGTAACTCTTGAAAGATGTATTACTTACAAAGGCGGTTATAAGCTTACTGAAGACGGTACAGACAGAGTTTGGTCTGAAAGCCGAGGCGGTAAGAACGGATTTAAGATGGGCGGCGACTATATGCCTATCAAC
>CAYLJL010000061.1:0-1603 GCA_964384005.1 uncultured Lachnospiraceae bacterium
GTGATGTGATTAACAAAACTGTCCATTGGTATCTTATGACATCAGATTCTTATTACTGTAAACCTCAGGCTGAAGAATTTTTTATTGATTCGGGATTTTATAAGCAGCATGAAGCATACTATTTATTGAAGTTTCAAGATGAAAAACAAATTATGCGCATGGCTTACAATGAGTATAATAATTTAAAAAGAAATGGCGTTATCGCTAAATATAAATAAAATAGGAGTGATTATTTATGAGAAATTCCAGTGAGGAAACACTTAAAGAGATTGAAAGTTCTTTGAAAAAAATCCAGGAAAGAAGCAGCGGTAAAAAATTTATTTTTGTTATTATCGGCGTTTCTGTTTTGATTTTCGCAATTTTATTTGCTGTAATAAAATTGAAGAAAAAATTTGACGATGAAGTTGATGAAGAACTTGATGATATTGACGACGACATTTTTGATGATGACGATATAAGGGAAGATTATTACGCTCTGGATTATGAGGACGAAGAATAAAGATAATTTCCTGAATATTGCCTTAGAAAGAAATATGTCAAGAATTCTTAAAATAAGAAAAAAATCACCCTGAAAAACTTTTTGAAGACAGTCCGGGTGATTTTTTCGTATCTATCGCAAGTCACAAAATTTTTAGCCGCCGGATTTGTTTGTTTTTCAGGTTGATTGGCTATAAAGGCATTCTTTAATATATCAGGTTTTATTGAAGTTTGTCCGTTTATTTTTTTATTGTTTCGCTATATCAGGGAAATACCGACAAATTAAAAAATAAAACTAATTTTTCAAAAAAATTGAAGTGTCAGTGTTATTTTCACCGAAAATGACACTAAACGTAATTTTTAAGTCTGAAAAATCAGTTTTATTTTCCTTTGTGCGGTGTTTTCTCAGGTGTTTCCTTGATTTTTGGAAACTCTATTAGTTTTTTTATTTGTAAAAAATTTTAAAAGCACTTGAATTTATTCTTGTTTTATGTCAATATATAATTAGAAAGACGTCAATTTGAAAAGAGTGTTTATGCTTTGGAGGATTGAGGGTGAAAGAATTTCAGAGAAAGGAAAAAATACGCAAACAGCCTTTCACTCTTTGTGTTTGCGCCTTTTAAGTGCAAGTCGGCCTGCATTTGAGAGGCTTGGTGCAAATTATGTTTAAAACTGACATTGTCATAATTGGCTCGGGAATAGCCGCTTTGAGTGTCGCTAATACGCTTTGCAGAAACGGAAGAAAAGTTATGGTAATTACGAAGGGTAAAAAAACTTCCGGCAACTCAGGTCTTGCTCAGGGGGGAATAGCTGTTGCTCTTTCTGAAAAGGACAATTATACCATGCACTATGACGACACTTTAGAGGCGGGCTGTTTCTGCAATGATTCCGAATCGGTTATGACGCTTGTATCAAAGGCGCCCGATATTATAAGAGAATTTATAGGATTGGGTATGAAATTTGATACTGATGAGAAAGGCAGGCTTCTTTTCGGCAAAGAAGGCGCCCACCATATATCAAGAATTATTCATGCGGGCGGGGACAGGACGGGCCGTAAAGTTATGGAGGAGCTTTTCTCTCAAATTAATGAAAATGTGACCATTAATGAAAATGAAATGGTTCTGGA
>CAYLJL010000061.1:1613-5477 GCA_964384005.1 uncultured Lachnospiraceae bacterium
GTGTAATTACACGTGACGCGGACGGTAACATAAACCGCTATGAAGCCAACTATACAATATTAGCGACAGGCGGTATCGGTCAGCTTTATCCTTGTACCTCTAATGATATTACTATTACGGGCGACGGTTTGGCGATGGCTTACAGAGCGGGGCTTTCTATAAGTTCGCCCGAGTTTGTGCAGTTTCACCCGACTATGCTTAATATAAACGGAAAAACTATGGGTCTTGTTTCGGAAGCCGTAAGGGGGGACGGCGGTATACTTATCAATCAGGACGGAGTGAGAATAATGGAGGGTAAACACCCTCTTAAAGACCTCGCTCCGAGAGATGTTGTTTCGAGAGTGGTATACGACAGTTATCTTAAAGGAGATAAAATTTACCTCGATATTTCAGATATAGATAATTTTAAGGAACGCTTTCCTTATGTATCTGAAATATGTGACAAAAACGGCGTTGACTTAAATAAAAATCTTATTCCGGTAAGACCCGGCGCTCATTTTCATATGGGCGGCGTAAAGGCAAAGCCTGACGGAAGTACGGCGCTTAACGGTCTTTATGTTGTGGGGGAGGCCGCCTGTACGGGCGTTCACGGGGCGAACAGGTTAGCAAGCAATTCTCTTATTGAGGGGCTTGTTTTCGGAAAGCTTACAGCGGAAAATATTATTAACTCAGACAGGCGGGCTTTACATTTCGATGACGAGTTTTCGACTGCCGAAGTTGAAAATTTACCCGACAAGAAGGAAATTCAAAGCAAAATGATGGAGTTTATAGGCATTGTCAGATATAAAAATAAAATTCCTGAAATTATAAAATGGTTTGAGAAATATATTCCTGAAGGGACGGATAAAATTTTCGGCAAAATAAACTTTAATAAAATAAATAATACACAGATGGAAATTTATAATATGCTTACGGCAGGGTATATTATTGCCAACGCTGCCCTTGAACGCCAGGAGAGTATAGGCGCTCATTACATAATTGACAAGGAGTGAATATTTTGAATAAACTCAGAATAAAAGAACTGATTAAAAATTTTCTTGTTGAGGATATAGCTACGGGGGATTTGTCGGCGGAGCTTGTTTTTGACTCCGAACAGGAGGGAAGCGGCGTTTTTCTCGCAAAAAACAACGGTATAATATGCGGCCTTGATATTATTTCTACGGCTTATGAGGTTTTCGGGGATTCCGTTGAGACGGAACTTTTAAAAAAAGACGGCGACACGATTGAAAAAGGTGAGAATATCGCTCTGGTAAAAGGCAGAATAAGAACCCTCCTTTCCTGCGAGAGGGTTATATTAAACCTTTTGCAGAGAATGAGCGGTATCGCTACGGCCACAAATAACGCCGTTAAACTTCTTGATGATAAAAGTATCAGAATATGCGATACAAGAAAAACTATACCGGGACTTAGAATATTTGAAAAATACGCCGTAAGATGCGGCGGAGGTTTTAATCACAGAATGGGACTTTACGACGGAGTTATGCTTAAAGATAATCATATCGCTTTTGCCGGAGGAATTGCCGAGGCTGTAAGCCTTGTAAAGAGTAAAACAGGGCAAATGGTTAAAATCGAGGTGGAGACGGAAACGAGAGAGCAGGTTCTTGAGGCTGTCTGTGCGGGAGCTGATGTTATTATGTTTGATAATCGTACTCCCGCTGAAATCAGAGAACTTTCAAAACTTGTTCCCGAAAATATAATAACAGAGGCTTCAGGCGGTATAGATATCCACAATATCGCTGATTTTAAAGGCTGCGGCGTTAATTATATATCCATGGGTTCTCTCACACATTCGGCTGAACCTCTCGATATAAGCTTTAACAGCGCCAACGGTACTAAAGCGTCTTTTATGTAAGGAGTTTTTTTAGTGAGAATAACGGAGTATTTAAAAAACAATATTTTGATAACAGACGGGGCAATGGGTACATATTATTCGGAAATTACAGGAAAACCGGCTGTATCCTGCGTCCTTGAAAATATCAGGTCGCCGGAAATTATAGAAAAAATTCATAAAGATTATATTTTTTCGGGAGCGGAAATAATACGGACAAATACTTTCCGGGCCAATACGGTGATTCTTGAGAATAATTTCGATTTTGTAAAAAAAGTTATTTCGGAAGGCTGTAAAATCGCTAAAAAAGCTGTTCTTGGGACAGGCGCGTTTATCGGAGCCAGTATAGGCCCTATTCCTGATACGGATACGGAAACAGACCATATAAAAGAGTATTTTGAGATTATCGATTGTTTTATGAAGGAAAACATAGATATTTTTATCCTTGAAACTTTTTACAGTCTTGATTATGTTAAAAAAATTGTAAGCTATATAAAAGAAAAAAATAAAGACGCTTTTATTATAACGCAGTTTTCCGTTAATGATACGGGAATTACTAAAAAATCCCTTGGTCTGGACAGAATTATCTCAGAGGTGAAAAATTTTGACGAGGTTGACGTTATTGGGTTTAACTGCGGAGTCGGCCCTATTCATATGCTTAATATACTTAAAAGAATTAATATCCCCGCGGGGAAAATTATTTCGGCTCTGCCTAACGCCGGCTATCCCGAAATTATCGACAACAAGGTTAAATATGTTATGAACCCTAAATATTTTGCCCAAGTCTGCGAAGGAATGGTTTTTGAGGGCGTCAGGGTTATCGGAGGCTGCTGCGGAACCACTCCGGAACATATAAGGCTTTTAAGGGATTGTATCAAAAAAAATTATTATAATGTTCCGAAGCCGGAAAGGGATTTTGTATCAGAAAAACAAAAAGTTATTCCAGTATCAAAAAATGACTTTCACAGAAAGTTAGAAAAAAATGAGTTTATTGTCGCCGTTGAACTTGACCCGCCTTTTAAAGCGTCCGCCGACAGAATTATTGAGGGAGCGAGAGTTCTTAAAGAAAGAGGAGCGGATATTATTACATTTGCCGATTCCCCTATGGGAAAATCACGAGCCGACTCTATTGTTATATCAAGTAAAGTAAAAAGAGAAACCGGCATGGAAGTTTTGCCCCATATATGCTGTCGTGACAAAAACAGTATTTCTCTGAGGGCTTCCCTGCTCGCCGGGTATATCGAGGGAATACGGAATTTTCTGGTGGTTACGGGAGACCCTGTCCCGGGGGAAACAAGGACAACTACAAAAAGCGTTTTCGATTTAAATTCATATGCTCTTATTAATATGATAAATGAAATGAATAACGACATTTTTGAAAAAGAACGGGTTAAAATCGGCGGAGCGGTTAATTTTAATGTTAAAAACAAAAATCTTGAGTATAAAAGACTTCTGAAAAAAAATGAGGCGGGCGCTGAGTTTTTCTTGTCACAGCCTGTTTTTACAGATGAAACTAAAGAATTTATAAAAAATTTGCCGAAAGAAAGAAATTTTAAGATTTTCGGCGGGATTATGCCGCTTGTTACTTACAATAATGTACAGTTTATAAATAATGAGCTTCCGGGGATTACCGTTCCCGAAAAATATGCTGAAAGATTTTCCCCTGATATGGAGAGAAGCACGGCGGAAAAAGTCGGCATAGAAATAGCTGTGGAAATCGCCGAGAGCATAAGGGAGTATGTTGACGGATTTTACATAATTACTCCGTTTAACAGATATGAAATGGTTTCCGAGATTTTAAGGAGGTTATTTGGAAATGCCGTTGATTAAACGGCTTTTCCCGGAATTATGAAGGATAAGAATTATATTTCTATGCCCTGCGGCGGAAAAGGTATTTGCGGAAAATGCAGAATAAAACTTACAAAGGGAAATTTAGAGCCTAATTCCCGTGACAGGAAATTTCTTTCCTACGAGGAGATAAAAGCGGGATACAGAATAGCCTGCGGGCATAATACCGACGGGAATATTGAGTTTAC
>CAYLJL010000061.1:5487-8435 GCA_964384005.1 uncultured Lachnospiraceae bacterium
ACAGCTTTAAATGAAAATTTTGACGCTGTGTCACAGTATTTTTTTAATCCTTTGGAAAGAGGAACAAACTTATCAGGTAACTTTGATGAAAATAACAAAAACAACGCCGTAATAATTGATGTGGGAACAACAACTTTATGTTTTGAGCTTTTAAATAAAAAAGGCGCTAAGCTTAACACAATAACGGCTTCCAACAGCCAGAGAGCTTTTGGCGCGGATGTGATTTCAAGAATTTCAAAGGCTTCGGCAGGAGGCTTCTCCCATTTATCATATATGCTTAAAACAGACTTGAAAAAAGGAATTTCGGATTTGCTGAAGGGGTTTTCGGATTTTCTTGTTTCCGATATTTTTATCGCGGGAAATACAACAATGACTTATTTTTTGAGAAATATGGATGTAAAAGGTCTTGGAGCCTATCCTTTCGAAAATAACGCTAAGGATACTTTCAGACAAATGGCGGCTGATTTCTTTGAGAATGAGCTTCCCGCCGGGATTGACGATAAAGCGCGGATTACCGTTATGCCATGTATACACGCTTTTGTCGGCGGTGATGTTGTTTCCGGCGCTTACTTCCTTGATTTTGATAAAAGGGAGGACTGCCTTTTCATCGATATAGGAACAAACGGAGAAATGATTTTAAATTCGGAAGGAAAGCTTTACGCCGCTTCCGCCGCCGCCGGCCCCGCTTTTGAGGGCGGCGGCGTTTCCTGCGGCAGCGGCGGGATTTCAGGCGCTGTGAATTCCGTAAGTTATAAGGACGGATTATTCAGATATACTACTATTGACGATAAACCTCCTGTCGGGATATGCGGTTCCGCTCTTATTGATTTAACGGCGGAACTTTTGGAAAATAAAATAATTGACAGTTCGGGCTTTCTCTCGGACGAGGGTTTTTCAAAGGGCGTTAAAATAGCCGACGGTATATTTTTTAAACAAAATGATATACGGGAGATTCAGCTCGCGAAAAGCGCCATAGCCTCGGGGGTAGACTGTATTCTGGATTACGCGGGAAAGAAACCTTCCGATATAAAAAATGTTTTTATCGGGGGAGGTTTTGGATTTCATCTGAATCCCGAAAGCGTCTTTAAAATAAAAATGCTGCCTTATTGTTTTTCAGATAAAATTCAATTTTGTGGGAATACATCTCTGGGAGGACTTTCAAAGGTTTATATGACAGGTTCAGCCGATTATGAGAAATTTATTTTATCGACAAAGGCTGTGGATTTGGCAGGCAGTGAGGATTTTCAAAGGATTTTTATAGAAAATCTTGATTTTTAAATATACTTTCAGAAAGCGCTTTGTGTTAAAAATTCCACGGATTTTTATGAGGAGGGCAACAGACCTCTTTCGAAACTTTACAGCAATTCCGTAGTTTCTAAAGAAGTCTGTTACAAATCTGAGTATAAATACTTTTTAATACTAAATATGGTTTAATCCGCCGATAAAAATTGACTTACGCCCCATAGGGCAAATTTTAATCGGCGCCTCCTTTAAATTTCCGGAAAGTAAACGCGCATATCTTATTGTCTTTTAAAGAAAGGCTATAGGTTTTTCCCTCAAGGATATCCTCCTTGTTTCCGAGCATTACTTTATTTTCCTGAATGTAGTAAACCTTAAAATCAGGCGATAAGTCGAAAGTTTCCTCGTCCACGCTTGTTATTTGTGTGTCTGTTATGCTTTTTATCTGTTTTTCTTTTTCTTCTGTGACATAGGCTATTGATTCGATTTCTTTGTTGGCATTTAACGTTATGTCGGCAATTTTATATTCGTTTTCTTCTGTATCTGAGTTTTTCGCTTTCCTGTATGTTTTTTCCGCGCCGCCGGTGAAGATTGTACACGTATCGCTGTCGGTTTCTGTTATATATACATTTTTTATTGTCGGCGTTTCGCTCGTTATGTCGGCAAGAGCGAAAAGTTCGTTTTCTTTTGTCCAGAAGCTTATTTCTTTATCTATATAAGGGGTTAAGTCGAAACCGCCGCATTTTAAAAGTCCTTTATCGGTTATCGCAAAGCCGTCTTTTATGTATTTGTTGTTTTGAGGAAGCGCCAGTATTACGGATTTTTCAGCCGATATCCCGAATTTTTCCTTTATCGGGGCGTCTCCTGACAGGTTTTTTAAAACCTCTATATATATTTCTGTCCAAAGGTTATATGAGATTGGCTTGTCCTTTATTTCATCGGTTATGTTTATTTTTATTTTATGGGTGCTGTCAATCTGGTCTATTATATTTTGCGCCTGTGATACGGTAAGATATTCTTCAGGCATAAAATTTTCACCTGTTTCGTTTATATATTTTTTTGCGCAGGCATAGTTTATATATTTGTCAAATTTATTTTCAGGAGAAACATCTGAAAACTGTATTGTTCTTTCTGTGTTATCAATTTCAGACGCTGTTCCGAAGGTGAGAGCAATCATTTTTACGGCAAGTCCTCTTGTTATCGGAAGATTTTCCCCTATGTTCCGAGGTGTGTTGTTCCGGGGTTCTCCGGCAGGAGCGACGTCCTCCGCTGTTTCTTCTTCGGAGTCGGTTTCGGAGTCGGTTTCTGTATCTTTGTCGTATATACAACCGTACAGCGTAAAGATAAAAAAAATTGAAATTATCAGTAGAAAAATTTTTTTCGTTTTTTTGTCAAGTGCGGCAAGCATTTTTTATACCTTCTTTCGTTTTTTATATGCCGTAAAGAAAACAAGTCCGGCGGCTGAGAATTATTTTTTGATTCTTGATGTATTTCCTTAAATAAAATCAGCGTTTACTTATATATATGATGCGATAAAGGATATTATGCGGATTTTTTATTTTGTGTTATTGCAATTTGTAAAATTTTTAGTAGACTTCTTTCGAAACTAAGAAATTACATCAATTCAATAAAAAATTATTTTTGTTATAGTCAATTCACGGAAATCAATTTTTGCGGCGTAGCCGAAATAAAGTTTAGGTCAAGCCTTT
>CAYLJL010000062.1:0-478 GCA_964384005.1 uncultured Lachnospiraceae bacterium
AAAGGCTTGACCTAAACTTTATTTCGGCTACGCCGCAAAAATTGATTTCCGTGATTTTTATTTTCCTTTGCGCGGCGTTTAGCTTATCTCTTTTTTGCGTTATTTGACTATAAATGTGACAAAATGGTTACGATTTTTTGCTGTTCAAATGGAATTTTGTCTTAAAAAAAGCGATTTTTGAGTGTACAATGATAATTTTTCCCTATATCCCCCTTTTTTTCATTTATGTTACAAAAAAAATTAAGTGTTGCTTTTGTGGCCCCTTTGCGTTATAATATAATTGCCTATAAAATATTTTGACATGGTTCAAATTTTGTTGATTTTTTTGACTTTGAAGAGAGCGGAGTTGATTTAATCTTAATTTTTGGTATTTTTGTTTAAAAATATTTTCAGGGGCAAAACAGATTTATAAAAAATAATAAAAAAAGGAGGAAATGCTTAATGAAGAAAAAGATTATCGCATCTTTTCTTGCTTTGT
>CAYLJL010000062.1:488-6226 GCA_964384005.1 uncultured Lachnospiraceae bacterium
GGCTTTCAGTTCCATGTCATTTTCAGTTTTCGCTGACGAGACTGTTTCAGAAGCTGATACGGCTTTGTCGGAAGTTCTGGAAGACGAGACGGAAACAGACGATTCGCAGGATGTATCTTTAGCTGACGCTTCCGAGACGGCGACATCTTCTTCCGCTATTTCTCTGGCGACTGTTGTCGAGGACGGCTGGACATTTACAAATACCGGCGGTTCCACATCCGAAATGAGCGGAGATTTGAAAAGCGGCGTTAAGATTGGGGAAGTGGCTACAGCAAAGGGAAAATGGTCAAATACTTCCGACGAAATCGCTTTTTTCGGAACAGGAGTAGACGCGTCAAAGGACTTCACCCTTTCCGCTGACATAGTCGTAAACGAGTTAAACGTAAGCGGAAGCGGTTCGGCGGCTCAGTCGTCAGGCGGTCTTGTTGTTTTAAATGAACTGGATAAGACAGTAAACAACGTGGCCGTAAATCTTTACGCTCCCTCGTCAAGCGACCCTACAGCCGGATTTTACGGGAACTACCGTGAAAGCGCTTCCGCAAGGGGAGCGTGGAGCGACCCTCTTGTTGAGGACGTAATCGCTCTTACAGGCGGTACAAACTCGGCTAAACATTCTCTTAAAATTACAAAAAGAGGAAATATCTACACGGTTTACGCCGACGGCAAGACCTGGTCCGTTAAGGACACGGGAAACATTATGTCAAACGCTACAATTTATCCCGGTGTGTTCCAGGCAAGACAGTGTAAAGTTACTTTCACAAACATCAAACTCGATGTTGAGGAGAGAACGGTTACATCTCTTGAAATAAATAAGCTTCCCGATGTTACCGAATATCTTCTGGGAAAACAGCCGGACCTTTCAGGTATGAGCGTTACCGCTAAGTATTCAGACGGAACGTCGGAAGTTTTGCCGGACGACGGTTATGCCGTTGACGTTGATGTAAACAAAGAGGGCTCTCAGCAGGCTCTTGTCGTAAAAGGCGGGGTTACCGCTTCTTTTACCGTTAATTACAGCAAAAACAAACCCGTTAAGATAAGCGTTACCCAGAAACCGATGAAAACAGAGTATTTTGTCGGACAGGTGATTGACCCCACCGGTATAGAGGTGGAGGCCGAATTCTTTGACGGTTCAAAGAAAACTCTTTCCGATGAGGAAATTTCGCTCTCTCTCGGAGGAAAAACACTTACGGACGCTACTTTGATTGACGACGATATGGCGAAAGACGGCGTCCTTAAAATCGGTTTTGTGCCGACAAGCGACGACTATGAGTCCGGAACCGTTTACGGCGAACTTCCGCTTACAATTTACAAGGACTATACGTTGTCTTCTCTCAAAATTTCAAGCAAACCTGTAAAAACTACTTATTATACCTATTACTCCGCTGAAGAGGGCGGTCAGATGGGCGAGGACTTCGACCCGACCGGTATGTACATCAGAGCCGATTATAAAAACACGGCGGGTGATGTGAAGACAGACTATCTTTCACCGGCAGAGTATAATATTGACCTTTCAAACTTCAATAAATTAGTTGTAGGCGACTATAAGATTAATATATCTTATGCCGCTGACCCGAGCGTTTCGGTTGCTTTGGACGTTTCCGTAAAGGAAAGAGAAGTTTTGAAAATGAGAGTGACAGGTTATCCTATTACTACTTATAATCTTGACGCTACAAAGAGTGCGAGAGACGTTTTCGCTCTCGGCGGGCTTGAGGTTTGTTATCTCTATTCCTCAGCGGAACTTTCAGCAATCGACCTCAGAAAAATTATTTACGCTCCCGGAGACGAGGAAATAATTAACCCATACGGCTTATACGATATTGATTTGACGGAGTTCTCCGTTGCAAGCCCTTCCACGGCTCTTAATCCAACTTCGTATATTATTATTTCTCCGGTAGAGTCAGGTTTCAGCAAAGAATATCTTCCTGTTACCGTAAGAACTCAGGACCCTCACTACTGGCAGTTTACTTATCAGGGTGAGTCGACAAGTTCAGCGAAAGACTATGTAAAAAATATAACAGGAAGCTATACAGACCCTGAGGCGGCTGGTACAAAATTCGAACTTGCCTCTATCGGCGGCGGCGGTAAAATATCTACCGACCAGGACGGTATCGCTTATGTTTACACAAGAATCGGTTCTGACAACAACTTCAGACTTTCCGGCGACGTGACGATTACAAGTTATCTTACAACAGATTTTGACGATACTACCCGCGCCGGACAGGAAGCTTTCGGTATTATGGCGAGAGACAATATTCTTATGCTTCCGAGCGACGAGTTCAAAAACTCTCCGGAATACGCTAACGAAACATTTATCTCAAGATATGAATACGCCAAGAAAGACGCAGACGGAAAAGAGGCTGTTTACAACGGCGGTTCCGTTTACAACGCTAACTTTGTAATGGTCGGCGGCTGTACCTTCACAAGTTATCCGACAGATACGACCGCTTCTTCCTATGAGAAGAACAGAGACCTTAACCGTATCAATCTTGCTGTAAGATACGATTGTCAGTCATATAAAACAACAGATGTAGGTTCTCCGACAAGAGCTATTCCTACTTCTACCATGACAAAGAATATGTTCAGCAAAAATGATAAATTCCATCTTACACTTGAGAGAGTAAACGGCGGATACAAAGCTACCTGCTATGACTATCAGACAGGTACGACCGAAGTAAGAACATGGTATCCTGAAAACGGCGAGACTCTTAACATTATCGACCCTGACAACTTCTATGTTGGTTTCTTCTGCGCGCGTTACGCTTCCATTGAGGTTGAAAATGTTGAGTTCCATGTTACAGACCCTGATACGGACCTGACTTCAAGAAGTTCAAGCGCTTCGGCCGTAACTCCGAAATTCAGCGTTACATCAAGCGAGGTTACAAGCACCACGGATTATAACCTTATTCTTAAATCAACAAACAAGTCAGGCGGTTATGTAACAATCAAACAGGACGACAAGACTATTGTAAACCATATGCTTATAAGCAAAAAGGCAAACTCATTCCCTACAGTCGTTAATGAAAACAGCACAACCACCTTTAAAATCACTTATACGCCGAGAATTGTAAGCGAAGATGATTCGGATTATGAGATTCTGTCATCTACGGACGATTACAGCGAAACCTTTGTGGTAAGCCATAACTCAAATCTTGACCTGACGACGGATAAGATTTATGTTGCCCCCGACGGAACTGTCGCCGGAGACGGTACAAGAGAAAATCCTCTTGACATTGATACCGCTTTGGGTCTTGTAAAACGAGGCCAGACTATTGTTATGATGGACGGCGTTTACTACAGAGAGAAAACTATCACTGTACCTACAACAAAATCAGGTATTGTGACTCAGCGTGTCGCTTTAGTGGCAGATGAAGGCGCTACACCTATCATCGACGCTCAGCGCAGATTCCTCGGTATGACCCTCGAAGCGAGCTATTGGGACCTTTACGGAATCAACGTAAGAAACGCGGCTGACAACCAGAGAGGTTTCCAGCTTTCGGGCGATTACTGCGTTCTTGAAAACTGTAAATTCTATGACAACGGCGATACAGGCTTCCAGCTTTCAAGAACAGATTCAAGCAAAAACACTATGGAACAATGGCCTCATAACAACCTTATCAAAAATTGTGAGGTTTGGAACAACGCCGACCCTTCAGGCATCAACGCCGACGGTTTCGGCTGTAAACTTACCGTAGGATATAACAACGTATTTGAGGGCTGTGTATCTCACCACAATCTTGACGACGGCTGGGATTTATATACAAAATCAGGTTCAGGCCCGATTCCTCCTGTTACTTTGCTGAATTGTATCTCTTATCAGCAGGGTTATGTGCTTAATGACGACGGAACATCAACAAAGAGAAGCAAAGGCGGTCACAACGGTCTTAAATTAGGCGGTGAGTCCGTTCCTGTACAGCACTTTATCAAAGGCTGCAAGACTTTCTGGAACGACTCCACAGGTATTACGTCAAACTCCAATCCTCAGCTTACAGCGAGAGACTGTGTTTCATGGAACAATAACGGGGCTAACGTAAGCCTTTATACAAGCAACTCAAGTATTAAATACTACAATTATGATATTAAAGGTATAGTTTCCTATAAAGACGAAAATACTTTAGGAACTTCAAGAGACGTTGTAAAAGACGTTCTGATAAGCACTAACGCCGCCGGTATGGACGTATATACCGAGGTAGACCAGGAACGCAAAGATTATAACTATCTTGACGGTGTAAACGCTTCAGGAGATAAAGTTGACGCTTCATTCTTCAAGAGTCTTGACGCTGACGCTGTTCTTAAAAACGGTCATTTCGCTCAGGATTCCGAAGGAAACTTCATTACAGGAGATTTCCTTGAGCTTACAGACGCGGCTAAAGCTAAGATTGCAGCTTGTGACGGATATGAAGACCCTGTTGAGGAATCTGTTGAGACTACTACCGAAGCGCCAAGTAAAGATGTAACAGGTACAAGAGGCGGCGGCTCACCTAAAAAGAGCAATACCGTTTCCAGTACAGGCTCATCTTCTTCAGATTCTTCAGACAGCAGTGATTCTTCAAATAATGACAGCGACTCCTCCAAGGACGCTGACGATACTGAAAAAACAGCAGCCGACGGCAGCGACGCTTCAACCGACGGCAGCGACGCTTCAACCGACGGCAGCGACACATCGACCAGCGGCGATGACAGCGCGACCGACGGAAGTTTAAGTTTAGCTAACACAGTTCCTACAGACAACGGCAGCGCGGATAAGTTCGCCGACCTCGCGGGAAGCTGGGCTAAACCTTATGTTTCCGCACTTGTTGAGCAGGGCGTTATCAGCGGTGTTTCCGATAGCGAATTCGCTCCGAACGCTATGATTACAAGAGCTGATTTTGCTGTTATGCTTATAAAAGCTCTTGGTGTTTCTTCAGATGAACCTCACGGATTCATTGACGTGAACGCAAGCGATTATTACAGCAACGCTATTGCGGCCGCTAAAGCTTATGGGCTTGTTATGGGTACCTCAGATGTTACTTTCAGTCCGAAAGCTAATATTACAAGACAAGACGCTGTTGCGATAATTTCAAGAACTCTTGACGCTATTGGATTTACAGGCGGTTCTACAGGCGACCTTAGTGTGTTCCCTGACGCTTCTTTAATCGCGTCTTACGCAAAAGCTCCTTTCGAGAAGCTTGTTGGTCTTGGATTTATAAACGGCAGCAACGGTATGATTAATCCTGTTGTAAATATTAATCGTGCGGAGGCAGCTAAGCTTATATATGATGTTCTTCAGACTAAAAAATCTTTAGACTGAAAGAATGGCTGATATTATAGTAAGCGAATAAATTCGTTTCCTATAAGTTTATACAGATTTTTATAGCCGTGCGGGCGGAAGCCCGCGCGGTTATTTTTTTAAACCACGGACGCTGTTACGAAAATTGATTTCCGTGGATTAAATAAGTATTGATATTGCGGGAAATTTAATATATGATTATAAGTGAGGAATATTTTTGAGAGGAGTTTTATAATGGAAACTTCAGAGGTTTTTAATTTTGCCGAGGAGGTCGCTGAGAATATTTCTATTGATACGATTATCTCTGTTCTTATTAAGGTTGCTTTATGCGCGGTTGTTCTTATTGTTGCCGCCGTTTTAATTAAAATTTTGAAAAAAGGAATAAAAAAACTTATTTATTCTAATAACAGATTCAGTGAAAGAAAAGCTAAAACTTTGAATACAGTTTGCGCCAGTGTTATTAAATATATAA
>CAYLJL010000062.1:6236-8413 GCA_964384005.1 uncultured Lachnospiraceae bacterium
ATGCGAGATTTTAAGCCTTTTCGGGGTGAACGTTATGTCGTTTATAGCCGTTGCCGGAGTGGGAAGCATCGCTATCGCCTTCGGGGCTCAAAGCCTTGTTCAGGATATTATTACGGGAATGTTCATACTTATTGAGGACCAATTTGCCGTTGGCGACAGAATTACAGTTGAGGGATACAGCGGAATTGTTGAGGGGATAGGTATAAGAACCACAAGAATAAGAAGCGCCGACGGCGATTTGTTTATTATTCCTAACGGTCAGGTTAAAATAGTCACTAATATGTCAAAGGGATTTAACAGAGCTGTCGTTGATATTTCCGTTGCCTATGAGGAGGAGGCCGACAGGGTTATTGACGTTATGAAAAATGAACTTAAAACCGCTTTTGAGAAGAAAAAAATAAACGGACTTTTAGATGTGCCGCAGGTTCTGGGAATAGTCGAGCTGGGTGATTTTGCCGTGGTTATCAGAGTGACGGCTGATTCGGCTGTCGGTGAGAACTGGGCTATTGAAAGAGAAATAAGAAGGCTTATTAAAAACAGATTCGATAAGGAGGGTATATGTATACCTTATCCTCAGGTTGTCTTACACAAAAAAGATAATGAAAAGGAGGTTTGATTTTGGATTTTAATATAGGTGATAAGGTTATTATGAAAAAAGGCCACCCCTGCGGAAAAAACAGCTGGGAAATTTTACGGGTGGGGGCGGATTTTAAAATTAAATGTATTAACTGCGGGCATATTGTGATGCTCTCAAGGGTTAAGTTTGAAAGGGCGGTTAAAAGCAAAATTGAGGAACCCCTATAATTTTATTATGGGGGTTCCTCAATTTTACGCATACAGACACGAAAAAATCCATTTTTTATTCTGAAATTGCTTTAAAGAGGTTTTCACTGTTCCACCGGCTTATAACCTTATTATGTATTCTGAAGCACTGCATACGGCTTTTATGTATGATTTCAGGTATGTAATCCCAGCTTAGCCCGTCTCTGTATCTGAGGGTTATTATTTTTTTCTCGTCTTGCTCTAAAAAGGCAATTAAGCTGTCTATATGGGCTTTTATACTCAATATTTCTTTTATTTCATCCTCAAGTCGGGTTATTGTTTTTTCGTATATATCTATTGTTTTTATAACAGAATTCTCTATATGGGAGGATATCCCTTTTCCTGAGGGCAACGCGCTGAATTTCGCACTCTGTATATCCCCTGTTTCAAGACAGAGTTTTTTTAATTCTATTACCCGTTCGCTTTTTTCACGGCAGATTTTTTCAGCGCTTCCCCATATATTTAAAATGTGTTTTATATTATCTTTTTCTTTCATTATTTTAGCCTCCATATTGTTTTTTAACGTGTAAGCTCGAATATTTTTATTGATATATGCTCAATATCTTTAATAAGATTGTTCCGGAGTTTGTACATATTTTCTAAATCCTCTTTTTTCGTCCGGGTTTTTTTTAAATAATTTATTTTATTATAAATTTTATATTTTTCCTCTTTATTCCCGTCGTTTTTCTCAAGCTCGGCTCGAAGGGCGGAGATTTCTTCATTTATTGCGAGTTCTCTTAATGTTATTAATCGGCTTTTTAAAATTTTAAGCTCTGTATTATTAAGTTTTGTCCTGAGTTTTTTTTCGGTTTCCTTTAAATTTTCTATTTTATCCGAAATAATAATAGCTTTAACATCTTCTTTTTTCAAAAAATCATCTCCTTTCTTCAAAAAAATGTATTATATGACATTTTTTTCATTAAATGAGAAAAAAATAAAAAATAATTTCTTTTTGTTACTAATCCTGTTTCATATATGATACATATTATATACTTGAATTATAGTTTTGTCAATAATTTTTTAGTATTATTTTTTATATATGAAACAAGTTTGTTTACAAAATGAAATTTTATATTATAATTATACCAATACGGAAAATAGGCGTATTTCTTTATACCAATACGGAAAATCTTTAGGAAACACCGCACAAAGAAAAATAAAAATAATTTTTTAAGATTAAAAGTTACGTTCAGTGTCATTTTCGAGGAAAAACAACACTGATACTTCAATTTTTTTGAAAAATTAATTTTATTTTTTAATCTGCCGGTATTTCCTTTATTGGTTCGCTATAGTTTATTAAATAACGTGAGTTCGACAAAAATTTATAGTTACTGGAACCTTTTTCTATCGCAAAA
>CAYLJL010000063.1:0-8410 GCA_964384005.1 uncultured Lachnospiraceae bacterium
ATTTGATCTGCGTCTGTTGCAGGTTCGCTTTTGGAAAATAATTTTTTGAAAAATTCGGCGCTTTAAGGCGGTTTTTTTGAAAAACGCTATTGACGATTACCTTTGTGAAAAACAATTCGTAAAGCGCAAAACGGCGGGGTTCTGATTCGGGCCGCCCATTATTAACTGAAATTATTTTTTGATGTTAAATTAATCATTGTTTCCATAAATAGTTAAACAGTAATCGGAGGGAGGGGAAATTTATGTCAGAAGTAAAAGTAAAAGAAAATGAATCTTTAGACAGCGCTCTTCGCCGCTTTAAAAGAAGCTGCGCAAAAGCCGGAATTATGGGCGAAGTCCGTAAAAGAGAACATTACGATAAGCCAAGCGTTAAGCGTAAAAAGAAATCTGAGGCTGCCAGAAAACGTAAATTTAACTAATTAAAAAAGAGGGATTGATGTTTATGTCATTAAAAGAACAGCTTTTGGCTGATTTGAAGGAGGCTATGAAACAAAAGGATAATATCCTTAAAGATACCATTCAGATGGTTCGGGCAGGCATTCTTCAAATCGAAAAGGATAAAAAGATTGAACTTGATGATGACGGTGTTATTGAAGTTGTTGCAAAGGAACTTAAAAAATGCAACGATGTGCTTCCTGATTATGAAAAAAGTGGCAGACAGGATTTAATTGACGAGCTTAATAAAAAAGTTGGAATTTTGAAATCTTACCTTCCCGCACAGTTGACTATTGATGAGGTTAAAGTTATCGTAACAGGCGCTGTTGCTGAGGCCGGCGCATCTTCCATGAAAGATATGGGCAAAGTTATGTCTTTGGTTTCACCAAAGGTTAAAGGCCGCGCTGACGGCAAAGTCGTAAGCGACATTGTGAAACAAATACTTTCAGGTAAATAATTTTTTTGCAGACTCATTTCAGCAAATGTTATTTCTGTAAATTTTATAGTGAACGATAAAATAATTTGTCGTTCACTATAATGTGAATACACACAGACGTATAAATAATATTTCTTACCCTATGCAAGTAAATTGCGTAGGGTATTTTTACGTATAGGAAATAAGAAAATTTCCGGAATGGATTTAATATTTTTTTAGCAATACGTCTATTTTGTTGAAAACATAATAAATTTATGGTATAATGAAAAACAATGCTATGTATAAGTGTTTATAGTCAATCAACTTGAAGATGAGCAAAAGGAGGCGGGCTGAAAATTATTTTTGCGGGGCGGCGGAAGGAGAGCATAGCAGGAGCCTATGCCGACTGACTAAACATAGGCAAAAAGGATTTTCAGCCGCCGAACTTGTTTATTTTTAAGTTGATTGACTATAACTTTGGGAAGTTTGTTTACGCTTATATATTATTTTTACGAATGGAGGAATTTATAAATGGTAGAATTGTTAAAAACAGGAGCATATGTCATTAACGGTACTGAAATTATTGCCGACGATAACGACGCTTTGGATAAACTGTCTAAGGCAGGGTTTTCAGGGGTTTCAAAAGATGACGCAATGAAAAATACTATCGCGTGGTCTATTCTTGAAAAACACAATACATCGGGAAATATGGACGAACTTAAAATTAAATTCGATTGTATGGCTTCTCATGATATAACTTATGTAGGTATTATTCAAACCGCCAGAGCAAGCGGACTTGAGAAATTTCCTATACCTTATGTGCTTACAAACTGTCACAACAGTCTTTGCGCCGTGGGCGGAACAATTAACGAGGACGACCATATGTTTGGGCTTTCCGCCTGTAAGAAGTACGGCGGAATTTATGTACCGGCGCATCAGGCGGTTATTCATCAGTTTATGCGTGAAATGATGAGCGGCTGCGGAAAGATGATTTTAGGCTCGGACAGCCATACAAGATACGGCGCTTTAGGCACTATGGCTATCGGAGAGGGGGGCGGAGAACTCGCAAAACAGCTCCTTGGAAAAACATACGATGTAAATCGTCCTGAAGTTATCGGAGTTTATCTTACGGGCAAACCCCAGAAAGGCGTCGGCCCGCAGGATATTGCCCTCGCTATTATAGGAGCGGTTTTTGAAAATGGATATGTTAAAAATAAGGTTATGGAATTTATCGGCGACGGAATCTCAAACCTTGATGTGGAGTACAGAAACGGTATAGATGTTATGACCACAGAGACAACCTGTCTTTCTTCTATCTGGAAAACCGACGACAAGGTTTATGAATATTATGATATGCACGGAAGAAGCGCTGATTTTAAAGAACTTAACCCGGGAAAGATAGTTTTCTATAACGGTATCGTTTATGTGGATATGTCTAAGGTCAGACCTATGATTGCCATGCCTTTTCACCCAAGCAATACTTATACTATTGATGAGCTTAACGCAAATCTTCTGGATATTCTGGACGATGTTGAGAAAAAAGCGGCTAAACAAATCGACAACCCTGATATTAAATTAAATTTAAAAGAAAAGGTCAAAGACGGCCGTCTTTATATTGACCAGGGAGTTATCGCCGGCTGTGCAGGCGGAACTTTCGACAATATATGCGACGCCGCCGATATTTTAGCCGGCCGCTCTATCGGAGCAGAGGAATTCGCTTTGAGCGTTTACCCTTCAAGCCAGCCTACTTTTATGAGTCTTGTGGAAAACGGCTCTATCGCAAAACTTATGGCGGCGGGCGCTACTGTTCGCTCCGCTTTCTGCGGTCCGTGTTTCGGTGCAGGGGACGTTCCGTCAAACAATGGTCTGAGTATAAGACATTCCACAAGAAATTTCCCTAACAGAGAAGGTTCTAAACCGGGTAACGGACAGATTGCCTCAGTCGCCCTTACAGACGCCCGTTCTATTGCCGCTACTGCCGTTAACAGAGGATTTTTGACTCCCGCAACCGATATCGACATAAACTTTACAAAACCTAAATATTATTTTAATAAGACAATTTATGAAAACAGAGTCTACAACGGGTTTGGCAAAGAGGACGCTTCTGTTTCCATTAAGTTTGGCCCCAATATTACCGACTGGCCCGAAATGAGCAGTCTTACTGAAAATCTTATTTTACAGATTGTTTCCGTTATTACCGACCCGGTAACTACAACAGACGAGCTTATTCCTTCGGGAGAAACAAGCTCTTATCGTTCAAATCCTCTGGGTCTTGCCGAGTTTACTCTCTCAAGAAAAGACCCCGCTTATGTGGGAAGGGCAAAGGAAATTCAACTCTCGGAAAAGGCGCGTATAAACGGAAAATGCCCTCTTGAAACAAACCGGAAACTTAATGACGCCGTTCAGGTTATAAAAAATCATTTTAAAAATATGAGCGTAAGAAAAACAGGTATCGGAAGCGCTATTTACGCTGTTAAACCCGGCGACGGCTCCGCAAGAGAACAGGCGGCAAGCTGTCAGAAGGTTTTAGGCGGATGGGCTAATTTCGCGAAAGAGTACGCTACAAAAAGATACCGCTCAAACCTTATTAACTGGGGTATGCTCCCTTTTATCCTTGATAATGAACTTCCTTTTGAAAACGGAGATTTTGTTTACATCCCTGATATTGTACAGGCGATTAAGGATAAAAAATCCGAAATAAAGGCTTATGTCGTTAAAGATACCCTCAGGGAGTTCACTGTTACTCTTGCCGATTTGACGGACGATGAAAGAAAAATTATTCTTGCCGGCTGTCTTATTAATTTTTACAGAAATTAGAAAAATTTTCTGTAAGAGATTTCAAAATTATCTTTATAAGTCTGCCGTAAAGGCGCGTGTGAAAAATATATGCCTTTCAGGTGAACCGCTGTGCCTTTGCGGTAAACCGTGCAAATAATTTCGCGGTTTGTTATGAAGACAAACAAGTTCTGTAACTTGAAAATTTTTACTGTTTATTCACTTATGCGCTGCGGCCGGTTTTTTACAGCAAAAGCGTTGAATATCAGCTGTTTATGCCCAAGTTGTTTTTATTTTTGAATTGCGCGGCATTTATAGTCAATTAACTTAAAAAATGAACAAGTTCGGCGGTAAAAAGGATTTTCAGCCCGCCTCCTTTTGCTCATTTTCAAGTTGATTGACTATACATAAATAAAAAAATTTATTTTTTGGTGAAACTTTATAGAAGAGTTTCTGAGTCTGTTTTGAAACCCTATTTTTATCTTATTGTGAAAATTTAATAAAATTTTTTAAAAAAAACCTTTTAATTGCTATATATTTATGATATAATAAATTAAAAGACGATTATTTTTATTAAAATCGTAATTCTTACGAGAATTTTTTTATTAAAAATTTTTTCTTGTATTCCGCTTTGAATAGGGGGTATGGCGGTCTTTTCAAAAATGTTGTTTAGTAAGGGAACAAAAATGTTACTTTACAAATTAAACAAAAAAAGGTATTCTATTATTAGGATTATGCAGATTTTACTTTTCTATTGTTTTTTCTCTGTCTGAATTATACAATATTCCTAACAATGGAGAAGCAGAATCTGAAGATTTAAAAAATAAATTATATAAGGAGGAATTATATTCATGAAAAAGAATTTTGCGGCCAGAGCGGCAACTTTTGCGGTGGCTTTGTCTGTTATCGCTGGTCTGACGGCTTGCGGAGAAGAAAGAACGCTTAATCCGGACATATATGAAAACGAAAGTCAATATGTTAAATATGCGGACGACGGCACTCTTCTGGAAATAACAAAGCCGGAGAAAATCAAGCTTGTAACAGATACTTGTCTTACTGTTGAAAACGGACGGGAATTATTCGTACAAAGATATGAAGAACTTACAGGAATAGACCTTGACCTTGAACAGCCCGCTCACAATCAGTATTATGAAAAAATAAATCTTTCTTTCGCGGGCGGCGAAATGCCGGACGTTATGGAGGTTGGAAACACTTATTATCCTAACTACGCCAACTATGGCGCGTTGTTTGATTTAACCGATATCTGGGAAGTGTCAGACCTTAAAAACGGAAGAATGAAGGATTGGAACGGTGACGTCGTTACTATTGATGAGAAGTATGTAGACGCTTTGAAAATTACTTCCGACAAAAATAAGGACGGCATAATTACAGAAGATGAAAAAGACAGACTCTATGGTTTCCCTATGACAAGAGGAAACGGTACAGTAACCTATGTAAGGGGCGACTGGATTAAGGAGCTTGGAGATGCCGGCAAGTTGGGCTATAATCACAAAGACGATACTTTTACCTATAAAGGAGAAGAAATTGATTTCTCAGACGACTATATGGAACAGTTCGGTGAGTATATGGAATATATGCCTCAGAACTATGATGAGTTTTTATCTATGCTTCGGGCTTTTAAAGACAAGAGAAATGATATTATCCCTCTTACCGCGGCGGGTCTTATTAACTCAGAGGCTCCTTATGATATTTATTTAAGAGAATTCTATCAGGACGCAAGACCGGATTTCTATATTCCGGAAGGAGGCGACAAGTATGTCGACGGTATGAGCGAGCCTCAGATGATTGACGCTCTCCAGAGAATGCAGGACGCTTTTAAAGAAGGTCTTATGGACAGGGAAATTATTACAAACCAGACTTCTACCGCCCGTAATAAATTCTATGAGGATAAAGTTGGATGCTTCAACTATTGGTCCGGTATGTGGTGCCAGAATCTTAACAGGGATTTGAAAAAGCAAAATCCCGACGGCGTAGCTGTTCCTATGCCTCCTCTTGTTGAGACGGAATATATTGAACGTCCTCCCACGGCTTTGGCTGTTACAACAGCGGCTGAAAACCCCTGGGGAATTTATAAATATGTATGTGAGCTTTCTCATGACGGCGCCGACGGACAAATGCTTTTCTCAAGAGGTGTTGAGGGAGAACTTATAAAAGACGGCGACAAGGTGAAAGAAGTTACAGGTCATTTTAAATGGATAGAGAAAAATAAGACGGCAGAAGCCCTTCCTTCAATTCAGACTCCCGACAGTACGGAAGTTGTTGAAAAATCATGGTATTCTCCTGAGTTATCAATTACATCTTTCCCTGACCCTGTTTATATTAAACCTATAATAACATCTTCTCTTGATATGTTCGGCAAAACATCAAGAGTAAATCCGGTTCCTAAGATGACTCTTAATATTGCCGATGCTATGACTGAAATCACAACTATCAGACAAGAAGTTATCGCAAAGGTCGTTAAAGGAGAAATGACTCCTCAGGAAGGTGTTAAGGACTATGAAACAAGAGCGGCTCTTGAAATTGAAACAATGATGAAAGAGCTTAATGGCGCGTCTGAGGAAACGGAAGCAGAATAATAATTTTCTGAAGCCAGAACAATAATAAAAAAGCTTAACCGCTGATTTTTATAATGTACAGAGGCGCCGGAAGGAAATATGCGGGCAAGGTGCTGTTTACGGCACTGTATTCGGCGCGCGGACTTTGATATTCAATCACCGTTTGTACAAAAATGAAAATCCGTTTATATTTATTAACTTTTTATGAAAGGGTGGTTTTTTGTGGCGAGTACAACAAAATTAGTCAAACCGACAGAACAGCTCGGCGGATTGCAGAGCAAAAAGAAAAAAAGAGGTTTAGGCGCGAGAATTAAAAGATACGCTAACTTCTATGTTATGTTTATTCCGGTTTTTGTTATATTATTTTTATTCTATTACTTACCTATGTACGGTATTAAGTACGCTTTTACCGAATTTACACCGTTCGGTGAGCCAACCTGGGTAGGACTTGACAACTTTACAAAGCTTTTTGAGGCTCAGAGGTTCTGGGATGCCTTTAACAATACGCTGTTTCTCAGTATAATAAACCTGGTTTTATCAATGGTATTTTCCGTTGGTATAGCTCTTCTTATGAATGAAATCGGAAGGCTGTTTATTAAAAAGATTGTTCAGACAGTTATTTATCTTCCTCACTTCCTTTCATGGGTTGTTGTTGCCGGTATTTTTACGATTATATTATCTTCGGAAACAGGTATCGTAAACCTTATTATTGAAAAAATGGGATTTGACAGAATTGATTTCCTGACTAATGAAAGCTGGTGGAGGTCTATATTCTTCTTCATTAACAGATGGAAGGAAACCGGATGGGGAACAATTATATTTATCGCGGCCTTATCAGGTATAAGCCCCGACCTTTATGAAGCGGCGGAAATTGACGGCGCGGGCAGGCTTAAACAAACTTGGTACATAACTATTCCAAGTCTTATGAACACTATTTTAGTTGTGTTTATTTTAAATCTTGCTAAAATTATGAATATCTTTGAATCGGTATTCGTGCTTTACAACGCGTCTGTATACACTGTTTCAGACGTTATTCAGACTTATACTTATCGTGTAGGTATGCAGGGTACGTTCAACTATGGTTACTCTACCGCAGTAGGTTTGTTTAAATCTGTTGTCGCTCTCATATTGGTTGGTTTCTCTAACATTATGAGCAGTAAAGTAACCGGTAAAGGCATTGTATAGAGAGGAGTGTGGCTGATAATATGAAAAAGAAATTTAGTTTCAGAAAAGGATATAGAGGAAGGTCAATATTCTGTATTTTTAACTTTATATTTTTAGCGCTTATAATGATAGCGATGTTAATTCCTATCTGGAAGGTATGTGTTGACTCTGTTTCAAGAGCAGTTTCCTCAACCGATATTTCTTTTTGGCCCAATGATTTTACTTTTGAAGCTTATAAAATTATTTTTACCAAGAAAGCGTTATTTAATCCATTCTGGGTGTCAATCTATACAACAGCTATAGGTACATTCTTAGGTTTGTTAATTTCAACAATCGGCGCTTATATACTTATTCAGAAAGATATGCCCGGTGTTAAAATATTCAGCTGGCTGTTTATGTTTACTATGATATTTAACGGCGGTCTGGTACCTACGTTCCTTGTTATCGTAGGGTTGGGTCTGTATGATACGGTCTGGGCCGTTATATTTACTTTAGGTATGAATGTTTATAATCTTGTACTTATGCGTAGTTTCTTTGAACAGCTGCCTGTGAGTCTGTTTGAGGCGGCGGAAATCGACGGATGCTCACCTTTTGGTATATTCATAAGAATTGTGCTTCCTTTGTCAAAACCCGCTCTCGCTTCAATCGGTTTGTTCTTTGCCGTTGCATACTGGAGCGAATATTTCCACTATGTATTGTATGTAACAGATACAGACAGACTTAATTTCCAGGTTAAGCTCAGAGAGTTGGTTCTTACCGACGAGCCTATTGATGAGGCGAAAGAGGCGGGTCTTATGTCCGAAACAATGAAGAACGCGGCTATTATTGTAAATATTCTTCCGTTTGTTATTATATATCCGTTCTGTCAGAAATATTTTGTTACAGGTGTTACTTTAGGAGCGGTAAAAGAATAATGGTTAAGAAACGATTGATTAATTCAGCAAAATAGTTCAGAAGCGAAATTTTAACTATAGCAAAACAATAAGATAATGCGGTCGGCAAATCACAAAAAACTAATATGTTCAGCAATTATTTTGTTGTTTTG